>CAIJEA010000456.1 GCA_903819605.1 uncultured cyanobacterium
GGTCTTCGATATCTGAAACGCCTATCATGAAAAGAATTGAGTCGCTTATGATGTTTGACCTCCCCGAAACACCTATTGAGCCTAGTTTTTATCGTCTTAACGATGCTTTTTGTCTGGTTACTACGTGATCCCCCTATAGGATATTGGACGATTGTCAGACGGTTACGGATCAGACCAAGTACCTGTTAAGTAAAGCAGTAGAAGATTGGAAACCTCTTGCTCAAACTGGCTATTACTCACAAAACTTGGATGTTCGATCGCGGCTGAATGACATAACGACTCAACCGTTCGACCTAAGATGAAGACAGTCATGTCAAGATTTTGAGGATAAATACGTTGGTGAAGAGAATCGCGCCACCGAATAAGGTATGCCCGTAGAAGTTCTGCAATACGTGCATCCGTGTTCTGCATTTGTTGCAGCCGTATTGAACGCGGAATCTCCTCGTTCAATATTTGGTGAAGACGAGGATTGATTGCATGAGCAGCAATGACCGCTCTTACAAGTTCAGGAATAGCGGTCTCTAGTGGCGCATCGAATAAATGTTGGAGTTTTGATTCCACTAATTCAGCAATTTCCTTAGAATGTTGCTCTATCAAGGCGACTATCAAGGATTCCTTATTCGGAAAGTACTGGTATAACGAGCCGATACTGATTCCTGCTCTTTCCGCAATACGATTGGTGTTAGCTTTGTTGTAGCCCTCCTGTCAAAATGTGAGTCGTTGCCTCCAGAATCGCTTCAACAGTCATGTGAGAACGGTCTTGCTGCGGGAGTTTACGGGGGGCTGTGGAACGTTTGCGCGGCATAGAAATCTCTCCATCAAATGCGAGTTGTCAGACATGAGTAATAGCTCGTATAATGCGACTAATCACTCACATTTGAGCAAGGCATAATGAGTTTACCTCAATACCGTGTTTTTGTTTGCACTAAGCAACGCTCTGAAAACGACCCAGAGAGCTGTTGCTGCAACTCAGGTGCATTGGAACTCTACCAAGCCTTTCAAGCTGAAATTCAGAAGCGGCAACTCAGCGCTCTCATTGAAGTTTGTCGAACGGGGTGTCTGGATCGTTGTGAGGCTGGAGCAGTTGCATTAGTCTACCAACCGCGCCAGCATGAGTTTGCTTGGCTCCCCTCAAAGTTGCGGCTTAAATTACAACGGCTCTTTACTTCTCAATGGTGTCTGTATGGTCATCTGACTTGTGATGATGTTCCTACAATCGTTGACAGCCACTTTGTTCAGGGACACGCACTAAAACGCTGCCAAATTTCCACCCACTCGTGAACTAGGAGGCAATATGCATGTCCAGTATCACGTAAGGTCTGTGCAGTATATCAAAGTGCATGTGGATTGGATGCGGGTGTATCTCTTCCGCAAGTAGTATCACAAGGTGTTGGGGCATACCATCGCGGACTTCACCTTCGCCATACCCGCCACGCTGCTGGAGAAATATGCTGGGCTGGTGGTCACTGCGTTTAAGAACAATCAGTGATAGATATGTCCCAAGAGGGGTTTTGTTAAACTAAGCGACTCTCTCACGAGAGCAACTTTTAACAAAACCCGTTTTAGAAACTACTGGTAGAGTTTAGTTTCTTAGAAGGCTGTAGCAGTTTAATAATGAGCTACGTCCCATTTATTCGACTCCGTTGTCGTGACTATTTTGAGAGGGATGCGAATGTTGCAAGATGTACTGCTTATGATTCACGTTTGGCTTGGTAACTGGTGGACTTTCGGTGTTCTTTTCATTCTTACGGGGTTTATTTTCGCTGTTGTAGTACCCCGCGCAAAGTCTCCGATATTTGTGGCAGTCACGACGGATCTGCCAAAGCGTGTCTTGGATGAATATATGATGACATGGCACGCACATGATGCCGAGCGTTTTTTTCGGGAGATTGGTCCTAATGGGCGTGAAGCCTATCGGATTTTCTATCGCCGAACCGATTTCTGGTTCCCTGGGCTTGTCATCAGTTTGTTATATGTTAGCTTCCTTGCACTTGCTTTTCCGCTCAACTCAACTCTCTCTTGGATAGCCATCTTGGGCTTTGCAGGATGGCCGTTCGACCTCGCCGAAAACATCAATCATTATAGAATGTCGAGCAGTTATCCGCAGTTCACGAGTTCTGCACTTATCTTTGGACCAATCTTTACATTGACGAAATGGCTTCTCGCAGTGGTTCTTCCGCTGGTTGGGGCAGTGGGATTTATAGCGCGTGCGGTCTAGCGCTAACTGTAATTCTGGGACAATTGCCCAATCTGTTTGGCTTTTCTGTAACAAGAATTGCCAAATTTTCAAGTTCCTAGGATTTCCCCAGACGAATTCAAGACTTTACTTTCCAGTGCTTTGGCGAATGTGTAATGCAGTCCGTAGTGACTGCACCCACAATGACTAATTGGATACTAGTGGCAGCAGAACCTGTAACGGATATCGACTTACGGCTGCGGATGCCCTCTCTGAACTTGACAAGACTCTATGTCAAGCAGGAATAAACTTATGCTTTGCGGAGATGAAAGGACCCGTCAAAGATAGATTGAAGCAATATGGACTCTTTACTAAATTAGGGACAGACAGCTTTTTTTCCTACGATTGGTCAGGCTGTTGACGCTTATTTAGAGGTAAACAAAGTTGAATGGCATGATTGGGATGAAACAGAATAAAGAGCTGAGAATCATAACGCTCTTTATTCTGTTTAACTAGACTGTTAACTGTTGTTACGTAGAAGTTCCTATAGCCCTCACCCCTAGCCCCTCTTCCGCAGGAGAGGGGAACAAGAAAATTATGGCTTTGCTCCCCTTCTCCTGCGGGAGAAGGGATTAGGGGATGAGGGTTCCACGTAACATCAGTATTAATTTATATTTGGAGATACTTAAATTGAGAAGATAAGGATCTCACTATGGTAGCTTCTAAAGGTTAGGACTTAATTGCAACCCAGTCTTTTTTGATCAATGAAATAAAAGTTGTAATACCTTTAGAAAATCCTGCGGGATCTTGTAAGGCATATTCAGGGAACTCTTCGTAGTACCGCCATTCTTCAGATGAGTCATGACGTAAATGTAAAACACGCTCTCCATCTTCGAGTTTCCAGAGCATTTGACCGCCAGTAGGGATATCAGACATGGGCTCCTCCTTTTACTTAAATATAAACATTCAGCATTGGCATGAGCTACCAGTTGCTACAGACAATTTTGATGATCTTAATATTAAATTCTGTAAATGCTGATACGTTAATTGTAGCCATTGGTGTCAAGTTAGTGTATAGCAGAGCTAAAGTAGACTATACATATTTGTTATGACAACAAATTTTCCTTCGCTGCACCAACCACTCGATAATCTCTATCTTGCCTGAGGTGCGACATAGCAGATCTGGCTTCAGGCGTATCAAACTGAGTTAATGCATAAGCAACTCAATACCCTGATGTATTCAAATTCAGATTCTTTTAAGGGCTTTGCGATTTAATAAAGAACCAAATTTTTTGTGGCGCGGCAGAGCCGCGCCACAAAAAATCTGGTTCTTTATTTTACTGCGCGTCTCTATCTTACTTCCACAAGAAAGGCGAAGAATTGAGACTTACCACATTTCTAGTGGCGACTGAGGGAGGAATGTTGTGTCATGTATATCTATAAAACTAGAAGATAGTTGCGGCGCGAAGCGCTGCAACTATCTTCTAGTTTCTGGTTTTACCCTAACATAACTAGCTATTGCTATACATAAACGCCTAAATCTTTTAGCAAGTAAAGTGCCACATCAGGCGCAGTAAATGTCAAAATAGCTCTTAACGTTGTGAGATTGAGGCGAAACGATGTCACTAAAAGCTGGCAAAGAGGCATTGTTGCGAAAGCACTATACTGAGGCGATCGCCATCTTGACTGAATATAGCCAAACTAGTCCCGATCGGACTTCTAAGGACTATGTACAAGCACAAATTTGGCTAGTTTCCGCGTACAAAAAAACGGGACGTGCGGATAAGGCGATCGCTATTTGCGAACAGTTAGAGACTCATTCTGATCCACAGTTGCAAAAGTGGGCGCAAAAATCTTTAATTACTCTACGAGTTATTCTTGATGCGCCTCCAGACGATCGGATCAAGCGTAATGAAGACTTTACGTCGGTGATTAAGTCCGATCCTCGTCGCTATCGCAAAAAAAATGTTACCTTAAATCTCCCTGCTAAATATACATATTCTCTAATTGCGGCGATCGTGGTGACAATTTTCGCAATGATTGGGTTGCAGTTTTCGATCGGCTATGGAATTTCGCTAATTTTTTCAAATATTTTTACCTATGCTTGGCTGACAACTATTTCAATTGTTATAGCTGTATTGAGTATTTTGATGTTTTTTATGTCGCCGTGGATTATCGACATTACTCAAAAGCAATATCACCGCATTCAATGGATTACCTTGGCAGATTTGGATGAAAAGAGTCCTGAATCGGTGGAGATTATTGAAAGCTTTTGCGAAAAATACAATATATTTGTGCCACGCTTAGGATGGATTGAAGACGATGCTCCTGTAGCTTTCACCTATGGCGTAATCTCCAACTCGGCGCGAATTGTGGTCAGTCGAGGATTATTTGATTGTCTCGATGATGATGAAATTGCGGCAGTGTATGCCTATCAATTGGGACGTATTCAGAATAAGAGTTTTGCTGTTTTAACCTTTGTTTCTGCTCCTGTTCAAATTCTCTACTACATTTATGTATTGCTGAGCCGCCGCAGTTATCAAGCTAAAAGTGCTAAGCAGATCTGGCAGATTGCGGCAACTTTCGCCCATACGCTCTATTCTCTTAGCAATTATTTGCTAGTTTGGCTCTCTCACGCTAGTACGATTGTGAGCGATCGCTTTGCCTCAGAGGTAACTGGTAATCCTAACGCCCTAGCCCGTGCCTTGCCAAAAATGGCGCGTCAAATGTTGCCATACAATCAGCCTGCGATGCCTACCAACCGCCTTTTGGAATCAACAAGAGCGATTGGTATCTGCGATCGCCAAACGATGACAGCGATCGGATTAGCGATGCAAATTGCCCATGAGGGACAAACCGATCAAGATCCCTATCGTGTATTTCTATGGGAACTGTTTAACCCTTGGCGACGTTGGCTGGAGTTACATTCTACCCATCCATTAGTTGGGACACGTCTGAAGTTTTTGTCAGGTTATTCCAAACAGTTAGGACTATTAACGGAATATGATTTTGCTGAACTTCTAAAAGAAGAGAAAAAACTTAATAAAAAACGTCTATATCAAAACTTTTGGCGCGATCTATTAATCCAAATCTCTCCCCTTTTAGGCGTAGCGATCGCGGTAATTGCAGCCATCTTTCTATCGCAACTATTTAATCGATGGCTATTGCTGAGTCTTTCTTTGATTGGATTGGGGTTGGGATTTATGTTTCAAGGCAGCTTGCGCTATCCTGATTTCCGCAAAGTCGCTGATACAGATCTAGTAAGTCTACTGATCGATCCCTATGCCAGTTATGTTCAAGGTGCTCCTGTGCAAATCCCAGGGGAATTGCTCGGTTATGGTACTGATGAGTTTTACATTGGCTATTCGATGCGTTTGGAGGATCAAGGTGGATTAGCTTTTATCAACTACATTCCTAATTTCCGCCAATGGATTATCGATCCTTCTAATACGATTAGAAATCTAGAAATGCTATGCGATCGCTCGGTAATTGCGACGGGCTGGTTCCGACGAGGTAAGTTCCCAATTGTCGATTTATCAACATTGCAACCGATTATGGAGGATCGCCCCAAACAACGCGCTTCTCTCACCAGCTATCACCAATTCTGGAACAATGTTGGTAGTTCAGTTCTTGTTTTAATGGGCTTGTCTCTGTTACTCCTAACTTCACGGTTGTTCTAAAATCTTAAACGAGTTGTCAGAGTATATATTGCTAAGTTCTCACTATAGAAGAAATAGACTAAAATTTGACAAATAGACTAAAACTTGACAATCAGCCTATTTCTTCTATAGTGATTTTAGACAGTAATATTAGATATAATTTACGACTTCTCGATAATATGCTCAAATACCAGCATCCTAAAATCTTATTAGTTGATATGCATGAAGATGCAACTAAGGATTTAGAAAAACTTGGATATAATGTGTCTCCCGCTAGTCTAGGAAATCCTTACATGGTTACAAAGGTAAATAGATTCTTTCCTTTGGACAACAATCTACAAGTTCCACAAGATTATAAAGAGCAGGATATCGTAGTTATTGATATGTGCTACGAGCCTAAACATAACAATTATCAAGTTATTGCAGAAGAAATAGGAGGAGGAATTGATAAATGGTGGATCAACCACAGTCAAGGATACGTTAACCCAAGACCTCTATGTAGTCAAAGCATCCAATTTGACTTTGATAGAATTTTAACCACGGGAGGGGTATTTATAATCTTTGCAGATGCCTTAGAGATTATAAGTTATCGTTTTGGACATAAAGACATCTACTCAAGACTTCAAATCGATCAGGAAGAATACCACAACAATTGGAACTTTCTTAGCGTTATAGGTGTTCTAGCCGAACGAAAAATCACGAATGATCATGGTGATTCAATCAGATTTCCTCAAGAACTTCCTAAAGATTGGTTAATTACGTCATTGATCTCTGAGTATTTAGACCAAGCAACTTACAATTGCACATTTTCATTAACTTCGTGGTTCCCAAATAATTGGGTATCCTTATTGAAAAACAAGTATGAGATTGATATTGCTGGCGTAATTACCCCATCTGAAGAAAGGAAAGGATGGATTATAATCCTACCAAATTTAAAAGACAAAGTAAATTTTACTACTAAGTTAATTACTCAACTCTTGCCTAATCTTGTACCAGCATTGTTCCCTGAACAAGAATATTTGAGTTGGGTAAATGATGTTAAATATTGTTTACCTCAAGTTAATCAGTTTCAACAAAAGATTGTTGAAGTCCGAGAGCAAGCAAGTTTAAAAATTGCAGAATTAGAGCAGGAAATAGAAAGCCAGAAAAACAACTTCTCATATTTATTTAATTTGCTTACAGAAACAGGAGATGCATTAGTTCAAGCAATTAAAACAACCTTAATGATATTAGGATTCAAGCAAATTAAAGATATTGATCAAGAGTTAGAGTCTCAAGGCATTCAAAGACAAAACAGGGAAGATTTACGTATTCATGACAATGAAATAACCCTAGTGCTTGAGGTGAAAGGAATCAGTGGATTCCCCTCGGATGACGACACTCTAGCAGTTCAAAAATATGTTGTTTTGCGTATGAGGGAATGGAGTACCATTAATGTCCAAGGTTTGACTATAGTTAATCATCAGAGACATCTTCCTCCTCTTGATCGAAACAATGATTTACCTTTTAGACAAGAAATGTTGGTTGCTTCTGAACAACAAAATATTGGATTACTTACAACATGGGATTTACATCGCTTAACGAGAAGTTTCATTCAAAATGGATGGGAACATGAAGATGTCAAAAACTTATTTTATAAGGCGGGACGCAAACTGATCATACCTAGCCATTATGAATATATTGGTACAATTCAGCGTTTTATTCCAGAAAGAGGAATTTTAGGTATCCAAATAGAGGCATCGACCCTTAGAATTGGAGACAGGATAGCTTTTGAGCTTCCAGTTGTTTTTGAAGAGCAAGAGTGTGAGTCATTGGAATCTGAAAGACACTCTATTGAAATTGCTGAAATAGGAATGCTTGTTGGAACTAAAACTAATTTAACTAAGGAGGAAGCACGAAATGGTGTGCGTGTTTACAAAATCGTTCGATAGTAATTCACCGTACTCAGTAAAATACAAACTTGTCCATGAGTAAAAATAACTACAATGCTACGTTTCCATGAGTAAAAATAACTACAATGCTACATTACAAACTAATATTACTGAAATAATTTTAATATGGAAAACCTACTTTCAAGAATTACATTTAGCAGAGAAGTTCTTTGTGGTAAGCCTATCATTCGGGGTTTGCGGATTTCAGTTGCCATGATATTAGAACTTCTGGCAAAAGGAGCAAGTATCCAAGAAATTCTAGAGGATTACCCAGAGCTAGAAATAGCTGACATATATGCAGCTTTACTTTATGCACAGCGCCTTGTTGCTAATGAAGAAGTCTTTGATCGAGTAGCGGCATCCTAGTAATGAAATTTCTACTTGATGTCACCGCTAGTGGTGCTTTATCAACATGGCTTTTAGAGTTAGGTCATGAAGTTATATCTGTCGGCGAAGTAAATCCGAAAATGGCTGACGATGATATTATTGATTGGGCTGTAAGGGAAGAACGGATTATCATTACTACCGATGTTGACTTTGAGCAAATGATTTGGCTACAACAAAAATCTCATCGAGGAGTTCTACGTTTAGAGAATCTGCCTAGAGTAGAGAGAAAGAAACTACTTCAAGAAGTTTTGACTAATCATGGTCAAGATTTAGAATCGAGAGCAGTTGTAATTGCAACTAAGCAAAAAATTAGGATTCGCTGGAAACCAATTGACGCAATTGAATCTGATGAATTGAATTACTAACGCGCAAATTATTTAGCCGACAGAATGTTGACTCTGCTTTTTTGATGGTGATTGATATAAAATGAATTGAACATACTGCGGTTTACAAATAGGCGATCGCTTCTATGTCTGCACAGTTCCAAATCCACAAAGACACCATTGACCAAGTAAGTCAACGGGCAGACATCGTAGATATCGTCTCCGAGCGTGTTGTGCTACGCAAAAGTGGGGCGAATTTTCGGGGAGCTTGTCCTTTTCACAATGGTACAAATGCCACAGCGCTGACGGTGAATCCATCGCGGCAGATGTATCACTGCTTTAACTGTGGGGCGGCTGGCGGTGCAGTCAAGTTTTTGATGGAGATCGATAAGCGATCGTTCTCTGACGTAGTTCTCGATTTGGCGAAACGTTATAACGTTCCTATTGCCACTGTTGAGCCTGAAAAAGCTAAGGAAATTCAGCGTCAAATCTCCCATCGCGATCGCCTGTACGAAGTGATGGCGTTGACGACAAGCTTTTATCAACATGCGCTCTATGCGCCTCAAGGTCGTGAAGCACTTGCCTATCTGTTAGAAAAGCGAAAAATGAGTAAGGAGACAATCCAGAAATTTCAACTGGGTTATGCTCCCGCAGGTTGGGAAACGCTTATGGGATATCTGGTGCAGCAAAAGCAGATTCCTGTAAGTTTGGTAGAAGAAGCTGGCTTAGTAGTTCCCCGCAAAACGGGAAATGGATTTTACGATCGCTTTCGCGATCGCTTAATGGTTCCCATTCACGATACTCGCGGACGAGTGATTGCTTTTGGTGGGCGATCGCTTGGTGATGAAGAACCCAAATATTTAAACTCCCCTGAAACGGAACTCTTCAGTAAGGGAACGGTTTTATTCGCGATGGATAAAGCGCGAGATGCGATCGCTAAGTCCGATCAGGCAATCGTGGTGGAGGGCTATTTTGATGCGATCGCCCTGCATCAAGCGGGAATTGGGCAAGCGATCGCGACGATGGGTGTGGCGCTTAATGCCGAACAAATGAAGCAGTTATTGCGCTATACCGAAACTAAGAATGTAATATTAAATTTCGATGCAGATAAAGCTGGGATCACGGCAGCAGAAAAGGCGATCGCAGGTTTTAAGGAATTAGTTTTTAATGGAACTGTACAATTGCGGGTTTTGACGATGCCCGATGGCAAGGATGCCGATGAATATCTCAAACAGCATAGTGCTGATGCTTATCGTGATTTGCTCAAAAATGCACCATTATTTCTCGATTGGCAAATCGATCAAATCCTTGCAGGTCAAGATCTCAATCAAGCCGATCGCTTCCAAAAAAGTAGTCAGGCGATCGCCCAGTTATTAAACAATCTTCCCGTTGATTCCTTCTTTCGCACCCATTACATTCATACTTCCGCTCAGCGACTTTCTCAAGGAAATTCCTATCTAGCATTACGTCTTGAGCAAGATCTTCGCCGTCCGTTACGTAACACTCGATGGAATAGTACTAAACCTGCGCCGTCCTTGACCACGGCAGCGAATGCTCTCCACAGTGCCGAAACCCAACTTTTGCAAATCTATCTTCATTTTCCACAACATCGTGCCTATGTATACGAGGCAATTGAAGAAGATGAAATAGAATTTAGCTTGTCCAATCACCGCTATCTCTGGCAAACCATTCTTAATCTAATTCAGGAAAACAAAACCTCCCTTGCTTCAGAAGAGCCCTATGCTGAACATCTCGTTCAGCAATTGCAGATTCTCTGTGCTGAGAAGCAAGAAGTTGCTCAGCAGTTACAACATCTACTATGGTTGGATGAAAATTCTCGAATTGGTTTACTACGTCCGCAAATGGTGGTGAGAACGGCGATCGCCAAAATCCAATATGTGATGTGTGAAAAACGGGAAAAATATTGGTTAGAGCTATTTAAGAGCAAAGATGTGATTGCGGATCGAGAGTTTGGTCATCATTGCCAAGCCAAAATCCAAGAAGAAAAACAACGTAAAACTGAAATTCATAAACTAATTGAAGTTAACTATCTCGATCTTTCAGGAACAGGAACGAATGAAAAAAATATCATTGAGTTTTAAGATTAGTTAAAGTCAAAGTATCAGGATCAACACCAAGTTCCCGTAACTTAGCGGCTAATATTTCAGCTCTATACCGCTCCTGTTCGACCTGTTCGGCGCTCCATAATAGCAACTTGCCAGAGCGATCGTACCAACGCAACCAATTCATCGACTTTCCTAGCCTTGTACCTGACCAAATTCCTAAAAATAGCTCTAATTCTGGAATCCATACCTGTCCTTGATCATTGGCTTCTTGAAGCACATAACGACCATTCTGTAGGCAGCGAACTTCTAAACTTGGGACAGCAGGATCGTAAATAACATTGGTTGGTACTTGTAGGATTTGCTCGTAAAAATAAAGCTTGCCATAGGGAGGAGTTGCCCTAATCGAAAGTTCACCACCTTCTGTCTCTGAGAGAAATTCCATTGCGATCGCTAAATGCTCACCTTAAAGATTTGGGGTGTAACTACGCCGAGTAAACTCTTCGCCAATTGGATAGACCTTAGGCACATAAAACCAATTAGGCACATCATCACTTTTTATTGATTAAATTTAAGCAGCCAACCGATCGCACCACCAGCGATTACTAACCAAGATGAGTTGATTTTGGGGAACTTGAGGAGAATAGCAAGACTGGCGATCGCTACTGCAATTGTCCAAATATCAATCAAAGTTCCAC
>CAIJEA010000457.1 GCA_903819605.1 uncultured cyanobacterium
ACTGGATTATGCAATGTTCCGGCCAGTGATATCGCCTGTATACTCGACATGGCCACCGGCTTTAAAAAAGAGTTGACCACCGCCAATCCTTCTTTTAAACCCACCCTCTCCAACAAACGACAAAAAGAGGCGACGGCTCTTTTTGTCGTGCCTTTTTGTCGTTTGTCATGGATTCGTGTCATCAGCTACAGTCGAGACATCATTATTAGCTCACAATAACTTAGATAGTCTATGGGTAGCGATCGCCATCGCGTAGAAACAATGAAACCCCGCATTATCGTCTGTGGTCTAGATAGAACGGGTTATAAAATTTTAAGCCTGCTAAAACAGCAAGGCTGTTTTGTCATTGGCATCCACGATCGACCTATTCATCAACCTAATACGGAAATTGTTATTGGCGATTTGGCAGCGGCAGAGACTTTGCTAGCAGCAGGAATTAGAGATGCTCAGACATTAATTTTGGCGGGAGCTGATGAAGCTCGTAATCTCACGATTTTGATGCAAGCACGGGTTCTCAATCCCCAAGTCAGGATTATTAATAGATTATTTAACTCAAGTTTAGGCGTGCGCTTGGATTTGACCTTGCCCAATCATTTGACCATGAGCGTGGCAGCGTTAGCTGCACCTGTATTTGCCTTTAGTGCGATGGGAAGTCAAGCGATCGGACAATTGCGACTATTTAACCAAACTTGGCCGATTCACGAAGAATACATTGACGATCACCATCCTTGGATCGGTAAACCTCTATCAGAATTTTGGGAAGATCGTACGCGCATGTTGATTTACTATCTTCCCCATGATGAGAGTAAGGTCGATCTGGTGAGTGCTGTTCTTAATGGTCGGACTTTACAGTTTGGCGATCGCCTATTACTCGGTACACAGCCAAGCGTGCGAACGGCATCGCGACCAATATTACAAAAAATATCAAAGTTGTTCATGGGCTTACGCCACTTTCATGAACATGGGAAAGCAGTTTTATTCACAGCGATCGCTTTACTGTTAACGATTTTTTCGGCAACTTTGGTATATACCAGCTTTCAAATGAAAATCGCCTTGGTAGATGCACTCTATTTCTCAGTTGGCATGATTACAGGGGCGGGTGGAAGTGAGCAAGTTGTCGAACATGCCACTGATAGTATCAAAATATTTACGATCGTTATGATGTTGATTGGAACTGCGGTAATTGGTATTTTTTATGCGATTTTAAATGATTTTATTTTGGGTTCGCGCCTGAGAAACTTCTGGGATGCTGCACGAGTACCACAACGCAATCATATTGTGATTTGTGGTTTGGGAAGTGTTGGCGTGCAAACTGCTCTGCAATTAGTGAACTATGGTTACGAAGTTCTCATTATTGAACGCGATCAGAATAATCGTTTTTTAGATACAGTGCGATCGCTAAATATCCCTGTTATTCATGGTGATGCTAGCTTGCCAACCACACTCAAAGCCGCCAATCTCGAAAAAGCTGAAAGTTTACTTGCGGTCACTAGTAATGATACCGCCAATCTAGAAATCGCTCTTAATGCCAAGGGAATTGCCCCACGCTGTCGAGTTGTGGTGCGTTACGACGATCCCTATTACGCAGGTATGGCGCAGGAAGTATTTGATTTTGAAGCCGTGCTCAGTCCACCCGAAATTGCTGCCCCTGCCTTTGCCTCTTCCGCGCTTGGTGGTCGTATTCTCGGTAATGGCATTGTCGCTGATAGTCTCTGGGTGGCGATCGCCACGATGATTACGCCTAATCATCCGTTTTGCGGAAAGCCAGTTCAGGAGGCATCAAGGACTGCGGATTTTGTTCCTCTTTACATTGAAACTGCCTGTCAAACGATTCACGGATGGAACTTATTAGAAGCTTCTCTCAGTGCAGGTGATATCCTCTATTTGACGATGCCAGCCGCTAAATTAGAGCAACTCTGGCGTGTTGCTCCATTTCAAGTAGCGGTTAGCTAAGCTTCTCTCTTGATTCGTCCCTCTACCAGTGGGAGAGAGACGAGGGCGTTTTAAGCTCCTTCTCTTAATTTATCGAGAATTGAACGATCTTCTAGGGTAGAAGTATCGCTAGTGATTTCTTGACCAGAGGCAAGCGATCGCAATAGGCGGCGCATGATTTTACCCGATCGCGTTTTGGGTAAAGCCTCGGCAAAGCGAATTTCATTAGGACGAGCGATCGCCCCAATTTCCGCGACAACGTGCTTTTTCAATTCCTTAGCTAGTTCTTCACTAGGCTGGCGATCGCCTTCGAGAATTACAAAGGCAAAGATATCCTCACCCTTAAGATCGTCAGGTTTACCAACTACAGCAGCTTCTGCTACCGCAGGATGTGAAACCAGCGCTGATTCGATTTCCATTGTGCCAAGGCGATGACCAGCAACGTTAATTACATCATCGACACGTCCCATCACCCAATAGTAACCATCCTCATCTTTACGAGCGCCATCCCCAGCAAAATAGACATATTTTCCATCTTGGGGCGGAATATGTTCCCAGTAGCTCTTGCGGAAGCGATCGGGATCGCCGTAAACAGTACGCATCATTCCTGGCCAAGGATGACGCACTACTAAGTAGCCACCTTCATTGGGTTCCGCAGGATTACCATCAAGATCGACAATGTCAGGAATAATCCCTGGGAATGGCAGAGTTGCCGAGCCTGGCTTTGTGGGAATCGCACCTGGTAAAGCTGTAATCATAATTCCGCCTGTTTCCGTTTGCCACCATGTATCGACAATTGGACAACGACTGCCACCAATGACACGGTGATACCACATCCAAGCTTCAGGATTAATTGGTTCACCGACAGTTCCTAATAAACGTAGCGAAGTGAGATCGCGAGTATTTGGATGATGTTCGCCCATTTTAATAAAAGAACGAATCGCGGTTGGTGCAGTATAGAAAACTGTCACTTGATACTTCTCAATTACGTCCCAGAAACATCCTAAATTGGAAGCTCTAGGTGCTCCTTCATACATCAGTGTAGTTGCACCATTAGAGAGGGGACCATAGACAATATAACTATGTCCTGTAATCCAGCCAACATCAGCAGTACACCAATACACATCGGTATCTTTGAGATCGAAAATCCATTTAGTGGTCATGTGGCTGTAGAGGTTATAGCCTGCGGTAGTATGCACAACTCCTTTCGGTTTACCAGTACTACCAGAAGTATAGAGAACGAAAAGCATATCTTCGCTTTCCATTGGTTCCGCTTCACATTTAGCAGAAACGCCTTGCTGCAAATCGTCCCACCAATGATCGCGACCTGCGGTCATGTGGATAGTTTGACCTGTACGCTTAACTACTAGCACGTCAGTTACCGAAGGTGCGGCTCCATTTTCTAGAGCTTTATCTACTTGGTCTTTCAATGGCACGATCACATCTTTGCGCCATCCACCATCAGCAGTAATGACTAATTTTGCTTCGGCATCGACAAGACGATCGCGTAGAGCTTCGGCACTAAATCCTCCAAATACGACACCATGTACTGCACCGATTCTGGCACAGGCAAGCATAGCGATCGCCGCCTCAGGAATCATTGGCATGTAAATACCAACGCGATCGCCTTTTTGAACTCCTAATTGTTTGAGAGCATTGGCAAACTGACAAACTTCGCGATGTAGTTGGGCATAGGTCAATGTCCGCGAATCACCATTTTCGCCTTCCCAAATTAATGCTGCCTTATTTTTGCGCCATGTCGTCAAGTGGCGATCGAGGCAGTTATAAGAAATGTTAATTTTACCCCCATCAAACCATTTCACCGACGGCGGTTGCCAATCGAGAACGGTATGCCATTTCTCAAACCAATGTAATTCTTTGTCGGCTAGGTCTGCCCAAAAAGCACTAGGATCGGCGGCGGCGCGATCGTAAATTTGTTGATATTCTTCAAGACTCTTAATATGGGCGGCTTGTGAGAACTCGGTAGATGGTTCAAACAAGCGCTTTTCTTGCAAAATTGATTCAATCGTGGGCTGTGACATAAATGTTATAAAAATTGATATTTATTAAGATTATTAGATCGTTCTCTGTTGCGGTTTTTAGTCGATTTTGTTATTTTACCGTGAGTTTTCAAGCTTAGCGATCGCTATCTTTTAATTAGCCCAAATAAGAAAGGTATTGCGAAGCAATACCTTTCTTATTTGGGCAACTACCGATCAAACGAACCACA
>CAIJEA010000458.1 GCA_903819605.1 uncultured cyanobacterium
CGGAGTAAACCTGAAGCAATATTTTTCTTGAGCAGATCTAATGACTCATCAAGATCAGCCTGTAAATTTACAGAATGACTCCCATTCAAACTTTGATTTGTTCCTAACGGAAATTCATTTCTTTTGAAAGTTAGGATAGGTAAAGTGTTATTCCCCTGTGTATCAAAGTCATTCTTGTTAGATTCTTTAATGCTTTGTCGTTTATGACTTACTTCTGCTAATGTTTCTTGCGGTATTTCTGTGATAGGGCTTGAAGCAATATTTAGCTTTTCACAAACTAGATCGTAGGTACTTCGATCAACAATTTCGCCATTCAAAAAATTCTCGATTAATTGTAATGCAATACCAATTTCGCCCGCTAATTGCAAAGGAGTATATCCTCTAAGCGAGATTTCATCGTTTGCTTTAATAAGAACGTCTGACGATGCTCTTAGCATTAATGCTGCAACCATATCCTAATTCCTCGCATTTAAATAGGATGTCTCTTAGGGTAAAATCTATTGTTTGATTTAAATTTTGATATGAAAAGTAATTTTTCGAGTGATTTTTTGCTGATTCTAGCAAAATAGAATGAAAAAATAACATTCCTAAATCATTTGTGATACTCAGTAGAAGCTTAGACTCTACTCAGCTAAATTATTAGCTATTAATATTATCAGCGACAATCTCATTTTTCAGTGAAGAGGAGCTTCACCTTTCTAACCTCTGCAATTTTTTACTTTTTACTATTAAGAGAAATTTATCCAAGTGAGTTTATTGACATTAGCGATTGATGTGGGTGCAAGTGGTATCAAAGCGATCATATTGCAAGATGATGGTACGCCTACCTCAGCGCGATCGCATATCGCAACGCCCCATCCAGCTTTTCCCGAAATCATAATTTCGACATTGGTTGATTTGATCGCTAAACAGGGTGTACACAATCGTATTTCCATAGGATTTCCGAGTGTCGTCGAAAATGGGATAACAAGGGGCGCAATTAACTTGCATCCTGATTGGGATGGTTTTCCATTGATGCAGGTATTACAGTCCAAACTAGGCAAGCCAATTCGGATTGCTAATGATGCTGATGTTCAGGGATGTGGGGCGATTTCGGGACAGGGCGTGGAGTTGGTCATTACTCTTGGTACTGGTTTCGGATCTTCGCTATTCCTCAATGGTAAGTTGCTACCAAATCTTGAGCTAGGGCAACATATTTTCTGCGATCGCGAAACCTACGAAGACCGACTGGGACAAGCTGCACTCGATCGCATTGGCATCGAAGTATGGCAATCAAGATTGCTAGGAGCGATCGCGTCACTTTACAAACTATTTAACTACGATCGCCTTTACATTGGCGGTGGCAATGCCAGATTAATCACTATTGAGTTACCCGAAAATGTGACGATCATCTCCAATGATTTGGGACTAATCGGGGGATTAGCATTATGGCGTTGTAGTGACGATTGCTAGAACAGCGCAATAGGTAATCGCTTCTAGAGACTAATTCCAGCCAAATATAGCTCCAATTTCTAAAACAAAATTCGGTAAAACATTTTCTCCTGTCAGTGTTTTTGGCTTGTCCAAAATCTCAACGGGTTTTCCTTGCCGATAGATGGCAACTCGTTTATGTTTCGGGTCGATCAGCCAAGCCAACAGACAACCGTTGTCCATATATTCCTCCATCTTGGCTTGTCCTTGTTTCCATGAATCACTCGGAGACAAAAGCTCGATCAAGAATTCGGGACAAATGGGTAGAAAACCTTGTCGCTGATCGGGTGTAAGAGCTTCCCATTTTGCTAAAGAAACCCATGCAGCATCAGGTGAGCGATCGCTACCCTTCGGCAAACTAAAACCTGTTGAAGAGTCAAAGATTTTACCTGTCTTGGAGACTCTACTCCACAAATATAATTCACCATTTAAATCAGCATTAAAACTACCAGTCTCACCACCCGTCGGGGACATAACGATTAATTCTCCTTTAGCTGTACGTTCAAGTTTCATTTCAGGGTTTGCCGCACAGATCTTGGCGAACTCTTCACGAGTTAGGGTTATAACTGAACTGAGATCGATGGTTTGAAAGTTCATGAGTTTAGTTCATGTCATGAGATGAGATTAGCGAGCAAAGTGATACTTACTCAGAAACAAATCGGCTGACGGAGAGAGTGTCACACATTTTATTGATTTGACTACAAACCCGATCGAATTGACTGCGATCGCTAATATCAATGCTCAGATCGATAATTGCTGCCTTGCCTTTCTTGGTCTGAACATTAGCACGACGCACATTAATTTTGTTGTCCGATAAACGAGTCAAAATATCGCGCAGCACACCGACTCGATCGATCGTTTCTACCCGAATATCGATCGGATAAGTCAATACCTGATCGTTGTCTTTGCGTTGGTTCCAACCCACATGGAGGAGACGATCGCTAGGAATATTCGCTAAATTAGCACAATCGTTGCGATGAATAGTAATGCCACGACTGCTACCCAAAGCAACAACTCCCGTAATCGGTTCTCCTGGTAAAGGAGCGCAACAACCTGCGATCGAATAAACCATACCCTCAAGTCCTAAAATTGGCGATTTAGAGCTATTAGTCTGGTTAGGTTCTTGGCGTGCTTCAAACTTTTGGGGATTGAAATATCGATCGTTGTGATGATTTTCACGGAGTTTATTGACTACAGCATTGACAGAGGTTTCGCCATAACCAATGCCTGCGATCAGATCGTCAACATTGTGATAATTACATCGCTCGGCTAGTTTTTGCATCTGGTCGGATTTTAGCAATGCTTCCAAGCCATTTTTGCCCAATTCTCGCTCTAAGGCACTCCGCCCTAGCGCGAGATTTTCATCACGACGCGATCGCTTAAACCATTGACGAATCCTCGCTTTTGCCGAATTTGTAGCAACAAAATTAATCCAGTCAGTACTAGGATGCGCGTTATTCTGCGTCAGGATAGTGACAATATCGCCATGTTTGAGTGGTCGCTGCAAAGGAACCATTACACTATTTACCAATGCCCCAGAACAGTGATTGCCAACTTCAGTATGGACACGATAGGCAAAATCTACAGGTGTAGCTCCGCGTGGGAGGCAATACACGTCTCCCTTTGGACTAAAGACATATACTTCGCTATCAAATAAATCTTCTTTGACACTATCTAAATATTCTTGAGGATCTTTGAGATCGCGCTGCCATTCGACTAACTGGCGCAGCCAAGTAAACTTTTGATCGTCCCCCTTGAGTGGCTTGCTCGTAGAGTCACTCTCTTTATATTTCCAATGCGCCGCGATGCCATAGTCAGCAATATGGTGCATTTCCCAAGTGCGGATTTGTACCTCAACAGGTTGTCCCTTCGGACCAATCACTGCGGTATGTAGAGATTGATATCGGTTTGGCTTTGGCAATCCAATGTAGTCTTTAAAGCGTCCAGGAATCGGACAGAAGTGATCGTGGACAACGGCAAGAACTCGATAGCACTCCTCTTTAGTGTTGACAATTACTCTTACTGCTTGAATATCGTAAATCTCGTTGTATTGTTTCTTTTGGCGTTCCATCTTGCGGTAGATGCCATACAGATGTTTCGGTCTGCCACTAATCTCAAAATCGTCCATTTCCATCGCGATCATGCGATCGCCTAACACCCGTGTCACTTCTACCAACTGTTCTTGTCGGCTCTCGCGAGTTTCTGTAACCAGAGACTCCATCATCTGATACTGCTCTGGCTCAATATACTTAAAGGCGATATCTTCGAGTTCCCACTTGATTTGCCCCAAACCCAAACGGTTCGCTAAAGGTGCAAAAATCTCCCTTGTTTCTCTGGAAATTAGTACTTGTTTTTCAGGGCGTAGATGTTCTAGAGTTCGCATATTATGCAAGCGATCGGCCAGCTTTACGATAATTACGCGAATATCCTGTGCCATCGCCAAGAACATACGGCGAAAATTTTCAGCTTGGCTTTCAGTTTTACTCTCAAAACTCAGTTTCGATAATTTGGTTACTCCCTCCACCAATTGTCGAACTTCTTTGCCAAACTTTTCTTCAATTTGATCGCAGGAAACCTCTGTATCCTCTACCACATCATGTAAAAAACCTGCGGCAATCATAGCATTGCTGCCACCTAAATCTTTCAAAATTGTAGCAACCGAAATCGGATGCAATATATAAGGCTCCCCAGAAGCCCTGCATTGCCCATCATGCAGACGATAAGCAAAATCTAAAGCGCGACAAACCACATCCTCATTGTCTAAACATTCCCCTCTCTGTGATTTCTCCCAACAACATCTCAACCAGTCAGGAATCCACGCATCTACTACGGCATCACATTCCCACGCCTTTTCATAATCTAGAGACTGTCCTAGACGTTCTACTGGAGCTTCAGCTAATAATGTCGTCGGAGTCATAGGTTTTCGCCTTAGCAAAGATATTTATTAAGATTTCGATAAACTTATCTTAAACTTTATGTCAAATATGTTGTTTTGTCTTCATATTTACAGCAAAAAACAAACTTTGCTGTAGACCTTATGACAATTTAAATAGTGACAATCTAAATGTTTAATTTCAAATAATCATTGGTTTACTTGTTCGATCGATCCTTTTGCATAAGGTCAAGCGATGGGTGTTACTATCCCAATGTACATGCTCAAAAATCTTACGTAGTATATAGAATCCCCTCCCGCACTCCAAGTCATGGCATGGAGTTGGTTCATCTTTTGACCGATCGGAGGATTGGTGTTCATTCCCCTGATCGCTAATAATCCACCAATACATATGTGAAACTATCGAAAATTTGACAGTGATCTGTTTACATGGATCAAGAGAATTTCCATGTTTTACGGCATTAACCAATGCCTCTTGCAAACCTAGCCTTAACTCTGGCTGCCATTCTGACGGTACTTCGTCTAGCAACAGGTCTAGTACTGGAGCAAGATAGAGGGTTGAAGTAAAACTGAGATTACTCCACTTTCGTCCTACTGGACGTACAGGTGTCACAATCACTCCCTTTTAGCTCCTCTAAATAACTGCTGTAGCCTGCATTAGAATTAGTTGAAAGGTAAAGCCGAGAGCTATACATCCAACTAACATTGCAATGGAATCAATTAAATTCACGATCGCAATACAATATATCTATTAATATTCTAGCGAAAAAATCTTTCTAAAGAAGTATGACCTTTACTCAACGAAGAAACTCACCTTTTAATCCTACCGAAAACACGCGCACGATGGGCAAGGGGATCAGGGCAGCAGTTTTATTTTTGTTGGGGGTATTAGTGCTGATAGGGATTCTAGGTGGGCGACTTTTTTATTTGCAATTAATTGAAGGCGATCGCAATCAACAACTTGCCGAAAATAATCGGATCAGATTAATTGCTAAACCACCTGAAAGAGGTCGGCTTTTCGATCGAAAAGGTAATATTTTTGCGTCAAGTCGATTGGCACATGTAGTTTATCTATGGCCGATCGCTCAACCCAAGGACAAATGGCAGCCAACTATTAATCGTTTAGCCGAACTAATGGGCGTTTCTGCTCAAACTATTACCGATAAGCTTGAGCAGGAGGGCTATAACTCACCCAATCTAGTACGTGTCTCCACGGCAATTAGCCCCAAGCTCGTGACCATACTTTCTGAGCATAGCCTCGAATTAACAGGTGTCAAGGTAGAACCTGAAGCAGTTCGCTATTATCCCAACGGCGATGTCGCAGCCCATTTGCTTGGCTATACAGGTGAATTAACCGCCGAAGAATTACCTAAACTACGTGAAAAAGGTTATAGACCTGGAGATGTAATTGGTAAAGTAGGTGTGGAATATGCTTTTGAGGATATGCTCCGTGGTGAATGGGGTGGGCAACAGGTAGAAGTTGATGCCTTTGGCAAAGTATTACGTGTTTTAGGTCAAAAGCCACCGAAGGCAGGTAATACTGTCAAACTAACAATCGACCTAGATTTAGAAAAGGCGGTTGAAAAGATTTTAGGTGAGCAGCAAGGTGGACTTGTGGCGATGAATCCTAATAATGGTGAAATATTAGCAATGGTGAGTCATCCCGCCTTTGATCCAAACCTATTTTCAGGCAGGATTTCTGAGTCAACATGGAAACGCTTACAAGAAAAAGACCATCCTTTTGTTAATCGCGTTCTACAGGTATATCCGCCCGCTAGTACATTTAAAGTTGTGACCATGACCGCCGCTCTAGAAAGTAAGGCATTTACACCTAACGATGTGCTCGCTACCTATCCATATCTTGATGTAGGTGGGTTCCAATTTTGGGATCATAATCTGGCTGGATTTGGCACTATAGGTTTCTCTGAAGCAATGGCATACAGTAGTAATACCTTCTTCGGACAAGTTGGAATGCGTGTAGGTGAAAGAACTTTAGCTGAGTGGGCTCGTAAATATGGCTATGGTGATTATTCGGGAATCGAAATCAAAGAGGAAGAAAGCAAAGGCACTGTTCCCGATCCAGAATGGAAGCAGAAAGTTGTGGGAGAGCCTTGGTATGTTGGCAACACACTCAATATGTCTATTGGTCAAGGTGATGTACAAGCTAATCTCTTACAGGTTTCGATGATGATATCCAGTGTTGCCAATGGTGGATTTAAGATCAGACCGCATTTGCTCTTAGAAGACAGCGATGCAAAGGAATGGCGACAACCTTTAAATATATCTCCAACTACTTTAGATGCCCTTCAGAAAGCTTTAAGATCTGTTTTTGATTTTGGTACTGCCTCGGCGCTAAATTCGACAGAGATAAAAATGGCGGGTAAGTCTGGTACTGCCCAAGATCCGCCCCGTCTTAACCATGCATGGTTTACTATGTATGCACCCTTTGAAAAGCCTGAGATTGTGGTAACGGTGTTTGCTGAAAATGCTGGTGGTGGTGGTGGTAGCGCAGTCGCTGCACCTTTAGCAGTTCAAACTGTTGAAGCTTACATGCAAATTAAAAAACAACCCAATTCACCAAATAATCCGCCAGTTCCTACGGCAATTCAAAACTAAGGCTTCGATTCGATTTAGCCAACGTGGGTTTCAATATAGCTATAGCCAAGTAAGTTAAGACATAAAAACCAGAATAGAGTTGCGATGCTACGCATCACAACTCTATTCTGGTTTTTGCTAGTGTAATCAAATCCTTAGTTTTTTAAACAAAAAGGTCACAAAACGACCTTTTTGTTTAGATTTTTTTGAGCCAGCTAAACATAGCGCGGAGATCTTTACCGACTGACTCGATTTGATGCTCTGCTTCTTGACGACGCATTGCAGTGAATCCAGGCTTGCCAGCTTGATTTTCGAGGACAAATTCACGAGCGAATTGACCAGACTGAATTTCCGAAAGAATTTTCTTCATTTCGACTTTAGTCTGCTCGTTAACTACGCGAGGTCCACGGGTGTAATCACCGTATTCTGCTGTGTTCGAGATGCTATAGCGCATATTAGACATGCCGCCTTCAACTACTAAGTCAACGATTAGTTTGACTTCGTGTAGACACTCGAAATACGCAAGTTCAGGTTGGTAGCCAGCTTCAACGAGAGTTTCAAAACCAGCCTTGATCAAGGCACACAAGCCGCCGCAAAGTACTGCTTGTTCACCGAAGAGATCGGTTTCGGTTTCTTCGCGGAAAGTAGTTTCGAGAACGCCTCCACGTGTGCCGCCAATACCCTTGGCATATGCCATTGCGCGATCGCGTGCATGTCCAGTTGCATCTTGGTAAACAGCGAATAATGCAGGAACGCCCTGTCCTTGAGTATAGGTGCGACGTACCAAGTGTCCCGGTCCCTTAGGTGCGACCATGATTACATCGACATCCGCAGGAGGCACAATTTGAGCGAAGTGAATATTAAAGCCATGGGCAAAGGCTAAAGTATCGCCAGCCTTCAAATTTGGCGCAATTTCGGTAGCATAAATTGCTTTTTGAGTTTCATCAGGCAATAAAATCATAATTAGGTCAGCAGCAGCCGATGCATCGGCAACTGTCTTTACAGTTAGACCTTCAGATTCTGCTTTTTGCCATGAGGGACTGCCTTGATATAACCCCACGATGACATTCACGCCGCTTTCTTTGAGGTTAAGTGCATGGGCGTGACCCTGTGAACCGTAGCCGATAATTGCGACCGTTTTACCTGCTAGAAATTCAAGATTTGCGTCCGTGTCGTAGTACATCCGAGCCATAGTGTGGTTATCTCCGAGACAAGTATTGAGTAAATTTAGAGTGTAATGTTGGTTTGTAAGGTTTATTGTCAATTGGCTTCAAACACTTTTCCTAGTCTAACAAAAATCGTCCCCCTAAAGAAATAAATTTATAGATAAGTCAGGTGGATTTACTTAAGAAGGTTGATTCATTGTCTATACTTTTTTCTTCTTGATAAGTAGCGATCGCAAAATCCAGAAAAGAGTTGCAGCGCAAAGCGCTGCGACTCTTTTCTGGGCTTTTATGGCAATCTTAAATGGTATGAGAGAGACTTCGACTCCGCTCAGCCAACATAGACTGCTGGCTGAGCGGAGTCGAAGCTATGAATCTCACGAATGATTTAGAACCGCTATAAATATGGGAAGGTCAAACTCATCTTTTTACTTTAAACAATTTGCGATCTTTCAAGATAAATGTGCGATGAAAGTAGGTACAGATGGGATTTTGTTAGGAGCTTGGGCAAATATCCCTGACAATTCTCAAATCCTTGATATTGGAACTGGTACTGGATTATTAGCATTGATGTTAGCTCAGCGATCGCAAACATCTGAAAACACAGTAATTGATGCTGTAGAAATTGACTATGATGCTTATTTACAAGCGACAGATAATGTCAATAGATCGCCTTGGAGCGATCGCATAAATGTATATCATTCCAGTATTCAAAACTTTTTAGTGACTTGTTCTAAACAATACGACCTGATTATTTCTAACCCCCCATTTTTTGAAAACTCCTATAAGCCCTCGCAAAAAATACGAACCTTAGCAAGGCATAGTAATAGTCTTTTGCAAATTGATATTCTCCAAATAACTGAACAGTTGCTCAAGGTAAATGGTCGATTAGCTATTATTTATCCCACAGATTTAGCAAATACTTTTCTAAGTAAATCTGAAGCTTTCAATTTGTTCTGCGATCGCAAATTATGGGTGAAACCAACGCCTAAAAATCCCGTAAAGCGAATTTTATTAGAGTTAACTAAAACCCGATTTCCCCTGCAAGAAACTACGCTTACAATAGAAGAAAACAAACATATCTATACATCGGATTACATTGCTTTAGTTAAAGAGTTTTATCTTAATTTGTAAACATCAATATTTACGATTATGTCATCAAATATTTCAACTGTTAAATCAGCTAAATCGGCGATCGCTAAGGGATATTTGCGACGAGTGCATCACGTTGCCTTAAATGTGCGCGATATGTCAGCTTCTTGCAATTTTTACGGAAATATTTTGGGGCTACATCAACTGATCGGCGATGAAATTCCCAGCACGCTCATAGATTTAGTAGCAGCAGGTAAAGTTGTGAACTTCATGACTCCTGACGGAACTATTCTCGATCTATTTTGGGAACCAGAACTTACACCTCCCGATGCCGATCCGCAGCGACAGTTCACTCGTGCTAATCATCTAGCTTTTGATATTGCTCCCGAACTCTTTGATGAGGCAGTGGCAGTATTAAAGCTGTGTCAAGTCGAGATCGAGGGTGAACCTGTGACTCGCTTAACAGGACGAGGAATTTATTTTTACGATCCCGATGGATTTTTAATCGAAATACGCTGCGATCCCTCAGACTAAATAGAAATTACGCTACGTTACTATCAATAAATTTTTGCCAAACTTCATTAGGCAGCCAGAGTTTGTGTAAATCTGCGATCGCTTGTTCATGTTCGCAGTTCAGGCTTAAACGACGATAAAGATAGACAAAGGCTGAAACGCGCATATTCTTGGCGCAATGGACAAATATTTTTTGATTTTGGCGTTTATCCATTGCTTGTAAGAATTGTTCTAAGTCGTCCATCGTAGGATTGTCCCAAACTATAGGAATTGCAATATATTCCATTCCCAACGATTCCACGATCTCCGCTTCATTAGCGATCGCCCCGTCAGAAGTTGGTAAGGCGAGATTAATGACAGTTTCATAACCAGCATCGGCAATCTCCTGAAATTGCGTTGAGGTCGGCTGTCCTGAAGTGGCGAGGTTGTCTGAGATTTGCAAGAAATTGAGGATATCTGCCAAGTGATTTTGATTTTGGGGCATAAAAAATTTTGTTCCCATTTCAGTTTTTGCAGAGAAAAATAGATACAGAATCAAGAAAGTTAAGCCTAAAAGAAGTTGTATCCAATCGTTACGCATCACATTTGCTGTAGATATCTCTCACTTCCTAATTCCTCTAGTCTTTCTTGCTTTTCCATGACCATATCTGCTAAAGATTGACGGTATGTGATTACTTGGTTGAGAAGTTCAGGATTGTGACTAGCTAAGATTTGTACCGCTAGAAGTCCTGCATTGTCAGCATTACCGATCGCCACAGTTGCTACGGGAATTCCCTTTGGCATTTGGACGATTGAATAGAGAGAATCCACACCACTCAGTTGTCGAGTGGTGACTGGCACTCCAATTACTGGCAAAGGTGAAAGTGCTGCCACCATCCCTGGCAAATGAGCCGCACCGCCTGCCCCTGCGATAATCACGCGAATGCCGCGTGTATGGGCTGTCTTGGCAAATTCCACCATCCGATCTGGTGTGCGGTGGGCGGAGATAATCGCGACTTCGTAAGGAATATCGAATTTTTGGCAGATGGCGATCGCGCCTTGCATAGTTGGCAGATCGGAATCGCTGCCCATGATGATACTGACTTGTGGGTGAATATTCATATAGTTAGGTTATAGCGTCTTGTGCTGAAAAAAAACCAAAATTTTTATTAAAAAGTTTACCTTGTAAACTTTTTAATAAAAATTGGCTCAATAGGTGAATCGGGGAGATAAGAAAATCAGAGGGTGCAACAAAGCGCTCAGCATAGCTTTAACGCTCTTCTTGGCATTATGAATTAACTCAAGGAATCTCATATATAAAGGTAACTTTTCTTGAGATATACCGAGATCATAACTAAGAAGGCAAAAGCGACCAAAAGCCTTCTATCGTATTGACATGAACCTCTCAAAAGCCATCACCATCTTCATCTCTGGTATATTCTCCTGCACCATGACAAACAGTTTTGTATCCTGTAGCAACACCAACTTGTAGACATGCACATAATCATGTAAATATTTATCTACATGATTATGTGGAACCTTGGTTTAAATCTTCAGCGAGATCGCTACCTTTTTTGGAGAATTACTAAGATCGCTTAGGCGATTGGACTGGTTTCAGTTAAAGCGTTATATTTGAAGTGGAGAGAATGAATTATGAGTAACGAAAGTATAGAAAAAGAGCGTTTAAAGAATCTAAATCTTGCAGATACTTACTACAATAGTGGAGTGTATAAATCTACGGTTGTTTTTGCAGGTATTGATGAATTTTATGAACCTAGTAGGGGAATTGAAGATTTTAGCGAAGCTATTCGTTTAAATCCAAGCCATGTGGATGCTTACTATAATCGTGGTTTAGGTAAAGCTGAAATAATAGACTTTCAAGGAGCGATTGAAGATTTTAACGGAGCTATTCGTTTAAACCCTAATCATACGGATGCTTACTATAATCGTGGTTTAGCAAAATATGGATTAGGAGACTATGAAGGAGCAATTCTAGATTTTAATGAAACTATCCGTTTAAATCCTAACCATAGAGATGCTTGTGATAGGTGCAAGTTATTAAAAGATAAACAGAATAAAGAGTTACGAAGAAAAGTTGACCTTACGTTAGCAAATGCGTCATTAAAAAACAAATTAGGAGATTATCAAGGAGCGATTGAAGATGTTAACGAAACTATTCGTTTAAAGAACGATCATCCTTATCCTTACTATCAACGCGGCTATGCAAAAAACAAGTTAGGAGATTATCAAGGAGCGATTGAAGATATTAACGAAGCTATTCGTTTAAGTCTTGACCATTCGTATGTTTACTATGAACGCGGGTGTGCAAAATATGAATTAGGAAATTATCAAGAAGCGATTAAAGATTTTAATAAAGCTATTCGTTTAAATAGTAAGTATAGAGATGCTCGTAATAAGCGTAGTTTAGCGATAGATAAATTAAATATCAAGGAGCGATTGAAGATGTTAATGAAGCTATTCGTTTAAATAGGGGATCATAATCGATTAGATGACTTAAGTTCGCGCTCAGCATAGTGATCGCTACTTTTTGATTTCGCTGCAATATTATCAATTTCTTACTTTCTTTCACCTACCCGAATCACCTATTGAGCCTAAAAATTTTGTAATGGATTTTAAAG
>CAIJEA010000459.1 GCA_903819605.1 uncultured cyanobacterium
CAGTGATACTTTACTACACCCAATTAAGATCTTGTTGCAAGCGTTGGGAGAGTCAAAAACAGTTTTAGCGAATTATACTCATTCAGGGATTTTACAGGCCATGGAAAATGGAATCAATCCACTCACCCTAATCCCTCGCTATACTGAAAAAATTATTTTGTTCGCAGATGTTATGGGCTTTGCGAGTATTACTGAGAAATTACAAGTGACCGAAGTTGTAGAGCTACTCAACCAATTCTTCACGATTTGCACCTCAAATATCGTTGCTAGGGGAGGTGAAGTCACAAAATTTATAGGCGATTGCGTGATGGCATATTTCGATGGCGATCGCGCAGATGAAGCTTTACAAGCAAGTCTAAACATTCTCTCAGAATTAGAGATTTTACGCGATCGCGCACCTATTAATAGTCCATTACGAATTCTCTATATTGGCATAGGGCTATCTAAAGGAACGGTTTTAGAAGGAAATATAGGTTCCCAAATAAAAAAAGAGTATACAGTAATAGGCGATGCAGTCAATGTTGCATCAAGAATTGAATCACTAACCAGAGAGTTAAATAGATTTTTAGTATTTTCGGAAGCAGTCTGCGATGGACTTAGCGATCGCTGGAAGATACTGAAGATGGGTGATTTTTATGCCAAAGGAAGGGAAGCGATCGTGCAAGTATATTCGATTGACGATCCTTTGGCATCTCAAAAATCAGATTTTCACAAACTCAAACAAGAGATTAAGGATCAGCTTGAACTCATAGGAAATCAAACTATAGAACCTTGTAAGCAACGCAAAACACTGTTTATGCTGTACGATCGCTAATAGCGATTACAATAACTTCATGATGTCAAACCTTTTAGATAACCGCTATCGCGTCACTAGCGTCCTAGGTAGTGGTGGCTTTGGTGAAACCTATTTGGCTGAAGACACAAAAATGCCCTCTAAGCGTCGTTGTGTGATCAAGCAACTTAAGCCTGTTGCCGACAATCCCCAAATGTATGAATTATTGCAACAACGATTTCACCGTGAGGCAGCAGTTCTCGAAACTTTGGGAGAAGAAAGTCGCTACATTCCCAAGCTTTATGCTAACTTTGCAGAAAATGGATTATTCTATTTAGTCCAAGAATGGGTTGATGGACTAACCCTAACGGAAGAAATAGAACGTAATGGTAAATGGAACGAAGATGCTGTAAGGAAATTATTGATCAGCATTCTCCAGACTCTAATCTATGTGCACGATCGCGGCATTATCCACCGTGATATCAAACCCGATAATATTATTTTACGTGCTGGTGAGCCTGTATTAATTGATTTTGGTGCAGTCAAAGAAACTCTCAACGTCAGTACGATCCGTAGTTCTTCTCAACAAGCACATTCGATTGTCATCGGTACTCCAGGATTTATGGCATCGGAACAGGCGGCGGGTAGACCGTTCTTCGCTAGCGATCTCTATAGTCTTGCGCTTACAGCTATCTTCGCGCTCACAGGACAATATCCTCAACAACTAGGTACCGATCCGCAAACAGGAGAAGTTATCTGGCAGCCTCACGTTATGGGAATTAGCGCAAATTTAAAAGCTATATTTACGAAGGTTCTGCAATTCGATCCACGCGATCGCTACAGCTCCGCGAGAGAAATGCTCGAAGCCTTGCAACCAAATCCATTAAACCAATCTAAGCCAACTAAATCAGTGCCTATCCAGCCCGCGATGTCGAACATGCAGACTGTAGCAGTAACGCCCAAGGGATATGCTCCACCTGTGGTTCAAAATCAATCGGTTTATGTATATCAATCGCAGCAAGATCCTAAGAAGAAGTTACTCGGTCGATTATTTGCAACAATGATTGTCGGTGGAGCAATTGGAGCAGCGATCGCTTTAGGTGTCGTAATTGCTCAAAATGGTGGCATCGTCGCTATCTGGAATAAGTTTTCTCCTTTCAATAAACCTGCTCAAAAGGTTCCATTTTATTTTCTAGCGGATTCAGCTTTTGAGGATATCGATTCGGCTACTCGTAAAGTTGAGAAATTAAAAGAGCAAGGATATAAAGACGCAGGAATGTTTTTAATATCTGATTATCCCAATTTGGGAGAGAGTAAATGGCAGCAAGTATATGCAGCAAAGTTCGCAAATTTAGATGATTGCAAGTCTAAGCTCAAAGAACATCTCAAATTCGCTGATGATGCCTATTGTGCCCTTGCTAGTCCTAACAAAAAAGATCCCGTGCAAAGATTTGCTGGAAGTGATTTTCCTCCCACACCTTCACCTTCTCCAACTGTAACACCATCAAAAACAGCAACTCCATCTCCCTCGCCAGCAAAACCGTCTCCCGAAATAGCGATCCGAGATTATTACAGTCTGATTAACGAGCGTCAATTTCAAAATGCATGGCAAAATCTCACACCAAAGTTTCAACACGATCGGGCTGGTGGATATAAGACCTTCACCGATTGGTGGCGGACTGTTGATAAGGTGTCAATCAATAGCGCAAGAATTGTCGAGACAAAAGAGAATTCAGCAATTATCGATATCGATCTAACCTATCAAAAAAATAAAGATATTTTCCCTGAAACCCTGCGAATGTCTTTGGTATGGAATGAACCTTTGGGACAATGGCAAATCAACGAAACAAGTCGTCAATAAAATAAGGTTAGCGGACAAAGCCCACAATCTTAATTTTATTAGCTTTTATGAAAATTACTGCGATCGCACTGTCAGGTGGAAAGAGTTCGCGAATGGGACGTGATAAGGCTTTACTCGAAATTAATGGCGAGAATCTGTTATTTAGAACTTGTCGAACTGCATTACAAATAGCTGATTCAGTATATGTAGTGGCGCGAAGTCAAGAACAATATCAACAG
>CAIJEA010000460.1 GCA_903819605.1 uncultured cyanobacterium
GATCGGTAAAATCGAAGAGCGCTATTTTCAAGGAGAAATATTAACTCCAAACATAGGAAATACTTGGCAAGCTGCGGCTCAAGAGGTAATCAATCTGCGTTTACCGATTGACATCCAACTCAAAGAAAATATCTTGAATCGTGCTGATGAGATTTTGCAGGAAATTGGCGCTAGTCATTTAGCTCATCTTAGCGAGATTTCACCACTAGGATTTAATCAGCGTCTTGAGTCATTCGGACAAACACTATCCTCTCTTCTCACAAATCCACTAGCCAGTGGATTAAAAAAACTGATCTCTAGCCGCAATGAGATATTAAGACATAACTTAGCCAAGGAAGATCGATATCGTAGCCGCATTAATAATCTCGATATGTCAATCAGGCTATTGAATTGGATTCATCAACAGGAAGCAGAAATCAAACCGTTGCCTCAATCTCTCCCCGAAGCAATCGCCACTGAACTCACCGACAACTGTTTTGCAGACTGGGCAAGACACGCTCTCCTCTCAGACGAATCACTGCAATTAGTTTCTAATGCCTATGCTGAGCTTTTTAATCGTGCTGTAAAAGTCCGCGAACGCCAATCACAAATCTTTGCTCATCTCTTTGATAGTTGGACAGATTTAGGCTCTAGTCACAATGAAATCTTGGTAGTTGAAAACGTCTTGAGGGATGTAGTTGCACCGATCTCATCGCACGCTCCAGTCCTTTTAATTGTCTTAGATGGCATGAGTTTGTCAGTATGCCTCCAACTATTAGAAAACATTACTAGACAAGGTTGGACAATGCTGCGTAAGGAGGATCAAGACTTTCCTATCTTATCCGCACTAGCAACAGTTCCATCAACCACAGAAATATCGCGAACTAGTTTATTGAGTGGGCGAGTAAGAAGTGGTAATGCCAAAGATGAAAGCTCAGAATTTAAATTTCACCCCGATCTTAATGAAAGCAGTAAACAACAAAAAAAACAACATCCTCTGCTATTTCATAAAGCTCAGCTATATGGAGAAGAAGATGTAACTCTTAGCCAAGATGTACGTCAGGCTATTACATCTCACGATCGCTTAGTCATCGGTGTAGTTGTGAATGCGATCGATGATCGTCTCACCAAAGGTGAGCAGTTATATATTGACTGGACACAACAATCCATTAATGTCATCCCTGCTCTTCTAGAAGAAGCAAAAATTAGCGATCGGGTCGTTATTTTAGCCAGCGATCATGGTCACATAATTGAACATGGAACTAAGCTGATATCGATAACAGAAGGCGGTGAAAGATGGCGACCCGATCACGGCAATCTGACAGAGGGCGAATGTAGATTAACTGGAAATCGAGTTGTGGTATCTGGTCACAAGTCAATAATTGCACCTTGGTCAGAACAAATTCGCTATAAGCCTAAAAAAAATGGATATCATGGCGGTGTTAATCCTCAAGAGATAGTAACTCCTATTGCCGTATTATCTTCGGGTAAAGTTATTCCTAGTGGTTGGGCAGAATCATCTAATAAGTTTCCAAATTGGTGGAATATCGCAAGTCCTAGCCATCTCATTTAATCTATATATTCAATGAGATAGGAGACCTGCAAGATAGTCATTAAAGTTAATCTAGCTAACAATCGTCATTACCTCAATCCTTACTTCAGATTATTTATTATCTCCAATTCGCAGGGGTATCCCAAGGGGTTTTCTCCCCTTTAGCAAGCTATGTTGCTGTTGGATAAAAATCAAACGGTAATGCGCTTTCTTTTCTTCAAGCAACATAGCTTGCCGAGATTTCTGCAAATATCGCAAATAGGAGATCACTTAGTAAAAATAAGGCAAATACATCAATCAATTACTAATTTAAAGACCATTGCCTGATTAAATACTTTAACCATTAGATAAATTAATCAGATATAGAATATATCTACAAGAATAATATCCTCCACTAAAGCTACAGAAATAGATTGAAGCAATACTTAAAATTTTTAAAAAATTATTACTAGCTTTACTAATCTGATTAATGGCTTTAATCGTTAGATAAATCAAACAGATACTAGATATAACTAAAATAATAAATAGCGGAAGATACCAAAAAATTTCTACAAATAATATAATTATGTCGAGAAATATAGTCACAATCAATATCATTGGGGCAAAAAATATGCTTATGAGGGTGACACCAAATATACTATTTATAAACCATGAAGTAATTGCAAAAAAAATGAATATGTAAATGCAAATAAATTAAATTAAAAAACAAACTAAGGTTAAAACAATATATAGATAGAAAAATCCAATATGGGAAGCTATATTGATGATTAAAAGCCGATCTTAAGCTAGATATTTTCATGATCTAGAACCTGTTTGAAAGGATCACTAGGAGTCTTACTGAGTAAAATTTTTAGTCAAAATAGACGAAATTTGAATCCATTGCTATGAAAGTCTGGGTACTGGAATGGTAATTCGGAGTGGAGTTTGAAACGACCATTTTACGCGGGTAAAAACAACGCAAATACGTCAATCACTAATTTAAAGACTAGTACCTAAAGGCTGCACTCTCAAACCCAAGTCATCCGAGGAATTAAACAAAAGGACTGTTCGATTGACGTAAGAAACAAGTCGTTACTTTGGCGGACTAAAGCTAAATCATACTGTATCTGTTAATTGTCTCTTAGAGGCATTGGCTTTGTATTGCCAATCTCACCCAGAGGTAGCGCAGAAATTAGTAAAATCCGCAAAACTGATCGGGAAGTCTCGGCAAGACAAAGCGGTTTGCGATCGCATCCCCACGATGACCAAGAACTTTTATAGGAAAATTGAGACTCTAATTTCTAGTCTTGCAAAGCCTCTCGATACCGTTGTAGAAGAGCTGCCATAGGTCTAGCCTTTTGATTCTTATACACGCTACCTCCGCCCTTTTTTGGCAATGATGCCCATATTGTTGATGCTTTAGAGATCGCGCCTTCTATATCATCTTTCTCAATCAAGGAGATCGCGTGGACATCATTAAGTAAATCGATTGCTGCAATATCTTGACTCTTTGGAGAGATATCTTTTAATCCTAACTTTTTAGCCTTCCCGTCCCATGTTGGAGAAAGGAATTGATACGCGCCAAACACATCAGAGCAAAGTACCCTGTCTTCTGTGCAGTTGATAATTCTTGGATGATCGGCAAAGCCTTTATCCCACATGATGCCAGTGAACATCATCCGATAGCCGTCCTTGCTATCTGTTCCTTCCGCCCAACGAATAGTTTTTAGGAACGCCTTGACCTTTGGTGAAGCACTGACTAAGGCAATATCATCACTACTCGTAGCAGTAAGGCTTTCTGCTTTGCGATCAGGGCGATCGCGATAGTAAAGATTAAGAGAGATCGCGCCGATGACAACTGCCAAAATCCATGAATTACTACTAGGCGATCGCTTTGCCCATGTGTTTATCGACATAGCTTGAGGATGAGTAGAGGAATAAATACAATCGACGAGAACAAGCAAGATCCTCTAAGTAAGATATTGACTAGGAACTTAATAGAAGAAAGGATCGCAGTCAATTTAATTACCGAATTTTACCTATATATTTATCAATTTCTGGATCTGTGATCGATCGATCTTTAATGCATCCATCTTTGCCCTTAGGCGATATCTCAATATGCATATGTGCGCCTGTGGATTCACCCGTAGATCCTTGGATAGCGATAAATTCACCTGCTTTAACTTTGGAGCCAACCGACAATCCTTTTTCAATAAGGTGAGCGATAAACCATCGGTATTTAGGACAGTCAATCGAGATCGTATTTCCATAGCCAGATTGTTGAACTGACTCAACAATATCGCCATCGCAAGGCGAAGGAATAGCGACATTGTTGACTTCGCCTTGCGACATCAAAGTAATATCTATTGCGCCTTCTGGTGGTCCATGTTTGTGATAGCGATTCTGTGTATAAACTAAGTTTGGTTTCGCGCCCTTGATTTTGCTCGTACTGATTTCTGGGATGTTGATATCAGGAATATTGACCTGACCCACTTTGAAGAAACCAGTATAAAGCAAATATCCAAACAAAAATATCAATAAAACTATCAGATATTCCATCACCTTATTGGAGTGGTAGTCGCTGATATTGTGGATAGCCCTAAGCAAGATTTTTTCGTTGAGATGCCCAGACTCGTAGGACTTGATAATCTTCTCAACTTTTTGAATTTGCTTAGGGCTGAGGTTGCTGTTCATCGGTAAGATCGATAAGTCTGTGCTGTGATGATTCGGGATTAGTTGGAAAAGCCTGAGCATTAACGATTAACGCTTTGCCTTGTGCTTCCTTCCATTCAGGGATATAAACATACTCTTCATGTCCAAATGTGCGACCTCCCCATTTGTTCTCTTTCCACTCGCAAAATACATACTGGTTCTTGTCCATGAGTGGCGATCTCACCTTTAATTTGATTGCCCTTATATGTTCCTCATAAACTTTGAGAGGTAATCGAGAGTTAGCAGTAACAGTATTTGGCTTGCAGATATCAGTACCAAGCTTCTTATTTTGGTCATCGTCTAGGGGCTTTGCATTACCTAGTTTTTTATCAAGTTGAGAGGCGATCGCCCGCCCGCCTATCTGAAATATGTGATTGATTGAATCCATGCCTTCCCACTGCCCGACATCTGCCATGAGCTTAGGAAGGACATCAAAGCCACCAAGAAGCCAGACTATCGCAACGGCTCCTGTTACTTTGCAGATTGTACCAATACTCATCTTTTTGCTTTATTTTGGGCTGCGATATCTTCAATGCTGATAAATCCTTTCCCAGTTGTATCTACATAAGAAACAGGGGCTAAATTCAATTCTTGAGTACTAATTTGTTTAGCGCTGGTAGGTAAAATCGTTTGAGATTTTTGCAATCGTTGCTCAGGTGCGGGGTCGTCGCCAATCTTTTTAGAATTTTCAAAATAGCTTTTGTCTCCAAAAGTTTGAATACCCGAATTACCACCAGCATGAATCCACGCTCCAAACATTTGCCCCCATGCCCAAACATCCCAAAGTGATGCTTTAACGGGAGCATAGCCCGTTATTCCTCCTAAAAGTATTCCTAAACCAAAAATTGCTCCAAAAATACCCATTGCTCCATCCCTGAGAGTACCGCCAATACTGCTAAGTAGGTAGACAAAAGAAAAGTTAAGATAAAGAAGTACAGAAACGCGCAAAAAAGATGCCAGCCGCCCTAAAAGTAAAACTGAGTCTAGAAGAAGACAAAAGACTGCTCGAAATCAGCCAAAGAGAAGCAACAGGAAAACGAGTTAAACAAAGAGCCGAAGCGATACGGCTAAGCAGTCATGGATGGAAAGTCGCCCAAATAGCCGTATATTTTGAGTGGCATGAACAAACAGTACGAGAAATCATCCAAAGATGGAAACGGGATGGAGAACAAGGGTTGTATGACTTGCC
>CAIJEA010000461.1 GCA_903819605.1 uncultured cyanobacterium
AGTCGCTGAGCCGTCTTGCGTTCGGTGGATACATTGCGAAAGTTGCTGCCAGAATCAATATCGCTGCCAGCATAGTGAATAAAGACTTCATTCAGCGTGTGAATGCCCTTGCCAAGGGAGGCTTCAAGTTCTTTACAAGTCCCAATAGCAGCTACTTTGCCCAAACGCATAATCGCAACGCGATCGCAATAGCTCTCCACCTCTTCCATATAATGGGTCGTGAAAAACAATGTAGTTCCGTAGTTAGTTTGGAGATCGACGAGATGTTTCCAAACCGCATCCCGCGCGATCGGATCTAGACCAACAGTTGGCTCATCGAGAAAGAGTAGCTTTGGACGGTGCAGAGTGGATTGAGCGATTTCTAATCTGCGGATCATGCCACCAGAATATTCACCCACTAAGCGATCGCCATCGGCAGTCAAGTTCATGAATTCTAAAGCCTCTCGGATACGCTTCTCCTGCTTGCGGCGCGGGATGTCATAGAGTTTAGCGAAGATGAGCAAATTTTCGTAACCAGTGAGCGAACCATCTACGGAGACTCCCTGTGGAACATAACCAATCGATCGCCGAACAGATACCGACTGGGATGTTATCGAGAAACCTGCGACCCGCGCCTCGCCCGATGAAGGTGGTAATAGAGTGGTAAGCATCTTGATCGCGGTAGTCTTGCCAGCACCATTAGAGCCAAGCAGCCCGAAGATTTCGCCAGTATTGACCGAAAGAGTTAGTGCATCAACTGCTGTAAATGTGCCGAAGCGGCGAGTAAGTTTTTTGATTTCCAAAACGACATCGTTCATGAGAAGTCTCGTTGTTGTTTTCTGAACTTTGTTTTCAATATTTTGGAACTGCGCTGGAGAGTTTAGGATTTCCTCTCAGACATAATAGAACCAGTGCGATCGCCATTAACATTGCCATTCCAGTAACTAGTGGCGTATGCCATTGACGAATAGCGATCGCAACTAATGTCCAGACAATCACCAGCGCATAGGCAGTGTCTTGATATTTAATTATTACGAAACTAGCGATCGCCGTAGCAACCGCCATCATAATTACAGTCCATATTGGAGGAGCGATATTCCATCCGTTCCAATTGAGACTGTAGAGTGCCAACGACACATTCACCACAAAAGCAACAGTAATCCAACCAAGATATATGCTAATGGGAGTACGGATAAACCATTCTTCTTTTAGAGAAATGAGATGACAATCGAGACGGAGAGCTTGGTACATCAAAATTAGAGGAGCCAAAATTCCTAACATCGCAATTACAGATAATGGAAAGAGGTGAGCGAGAAATAGATAAATCCAAGTACATTGAGCTATACAGCCAAATGCTAGTAGGTAGCTACTACGCTGTAGGCTGGGATTATATCGCTGAGATGGTTGAACTTGATAAATGCCAAAGACGATTAGACTCAGATAAATTAATCCCCAAATGGCGAAGGCATAGTTGGCTGGAAGAATCTGAACAGAAGTAAAAAGCACATCCGATAGAGAAGCCATATCTAAACCATCGGCAGGGAAAAAGTTGGATATGGTATTGATAATAATGCTACTGAGAATAGCGACAAGAGTTGTTACTTGGCGAAGAATATTTGGGTCAAAATATTGGTTAGAGATTTTCAAGATAATCATTCCTTTTTTATCAAGCCTGTTTTAACGAAGCCATATCAATAACAAAGCGATATTTCACGTCGCTTTTCACGAGGCGATCGTAGGCTTCATTGATATTTTGGATGGGGATAAGTTCGATATCGGCAGTAACATTGTGCTTACCGCAGAAATCCAGCATCTCTTGGGTTTCTTTAATGCCGCCAATCAGAGAGCCA
>CAIJEA010000462.1 GCA_903819605.1 uncultured cyanobacterium
CCTCTTGAGCTAAAGACGCTGGTACAAGCATCGACTGAAGAGATGTTCGATCGCTTTCAGGATGTTCGCAAACGTGAATCGATACATACAGCGATATCAGATCGGTTACAGAAGTTTGAGCTAAAGACAGCGATCGCGGAGTTGGAAACTCAAGAGATAGAAATAGATGAAGAACTGAGGGCAAATCTTGATTTTGCTTTTGGTTGTATTGCATTTACTGAGTCGCAAATTGATTTGGCAAAGGAACTCTTTCAGAGGAGTCTGACGATTTGGCGAGGTAGGAATCAACTCAAGCAAGCGGTTTGTCTGTTGCAATTAGGAATGTGCGATCGCAGTCAAGCTCTGCGTCATCGTTTTGACAAGGAGATATTTTATATTTCATCACAGCAATATCTCACGGAATGCCTCGCAATTTTCCGACAATTGGAACGTGGGGATTTGGTAGCGGAATATATTAATTTTTTGACAGCAACAATGGAGGATTTATTGAGTCGGGAAGCCCTCACCCCCCAACCCCCTCTCCCGCAGGAGAGGGGAAGCCAGAATGATTCTTTGCTCCCCTCTCCCAGAGGGAGAGGGGTTGGGGGTGAGGGTCTAGAAGCTCTCGCCAATGAAGCACTTGCACTACATCAAACCTATCCCAATCAATTGCGGGAAGCGCACGATCTCGCAATTTTGGCATCGGTGAGACTCTGGCAGCATGACTATGAATCGGCGCGGAAGTTGGCGGAGACTGCATTGGGGCTTTATCGAGAAGGAGAAACGCTAAAACTGCCGAATTTTCCATTTTCACAACGTTATGTCTATGGAAAGTATGAGCTATGGTTAGCAAAAGCCTTGGATGGATTGGGCGATCGCCAAGGTGCGATCGCAAGGCTAGAAGCGGTGCGTCATCACTGGGAACATCAGTATGAGGCGCAGATTTATGTGTTGATTTTGGAGGAATTGCGATCGCTTTATACGGCAACAGGTTTATATTTAGAAGCTTTTGAGACGAAGCAACATCAGCGATCGGTGGAGCAGCAGTATGGCTTACGTGCATTTATCGGAGCGGGTACGCTGAATCCTACAAGGGAGGCAAATAATCCGAATATATATACAGAAGTTGCAAATCAGTCGGATAGCATTGCTCAAGAGATTGAGGCTTCGGGGCGGATGCTGGATGTGCAGAACTTGGTCGATCGCATCGGTCAGGCGAGATTTCCCTTGACGGTGATTCATGGTGATTCAGGGGCAGGGAAAAGTTCGATCCTTAGTGGTGGCTTGGTTCCTGCATTACGCACAAAGGGAACAATTGATGGGCGGAAGGTTTTAGTTTTTGCCATCAAAAATTATAAAGATTGGAGTGGGTCAGTCAAACGCAAGTTACAAAAATATTTTGGCGATCGCCGTCCCGATCTCGATCCAATTCATCATTTCAAGCGGAATATTGATGAGAATTATTTGACGGTATTAATATTCGACCAGTTTGAGGATTTCTTTTTTAAGAAGGAAGATTTTCGCGATCGCTTGCCGTTTTATAAGTTCCTCAAGGCTTGTTTGCATACGGATTTTGTGCGGGTGGTTTTGTCGTTGCGGGAAGACTATCTGCATTATTTGTTGGAATGCGATCGGGCTGTGGATTTGGAAAAAGTGGAGAATGATATTCTCGGTAAGCAGGTGCGCTACTATTTGGGGGATTTTACGCAGGATCAGGCGCGACAGGTGATCGAGGCGTTGACTAGGCGATCGCAGTTACGTTTAGAGCCTGAGTTGATCGATCGCCTTGTGACGGATTTGAGTGGTGAGCAGTTGCGGATTTTGCCGATTGAGTTGCAGGTGGTGGGGGCGCAGTTGGAGTCAGAGCATCCTCCTATTTCTACTCTTCAGCAATATCTGGCTCTGACGGGTAATACTGCTGAGAATAGGGGACGTAAGCCGAGTGAGGTGTTGGTGGAGCGGTGGTTGGAGAATGTGGTGCGGGACTGTGGGGTGGCGAATAAGGAGTTGGCGGAGAGGGTGTTGTATGCGTTGACGGGGAATGAGGAGAAGCGTCCGCAAAAGACGCAAGCGGAGCTTGCGGCGGAGTTGTTGGGTGAGTTTTCTGGCGATGATTTAGGGGTTAGATCCCCCCTACCCCCCTTGCAAAGGGGGGCTTTGGATTCTTTAGGAAGTATAGATAGCTCAGTCCCCCTTTCTAAGGGGGATGCCGAAGGCAGGGGGATCGAACCTCTCAACGAAGCAGAAAATCTCTCACTGGTGCTGGCGGTTTTGGTCGGCTCTGGGCTTGCTTTTCGGGTGAGTAGTTCGCCTGATGACCGTTTTCAGTTGATTCATGATTATTTGGTTAGCTTTATTCGCAAGAAGTATGTCTTCGGTATGGCGGAAGAGTTGCGGATGACTAAAGAACAATTGCGATCGGCTTTAGCAGAAAAAGATAATGCCCTAGCAGAAAAAGAGAAAGAACTGCAACGTGCCGAAATTGCCGAAATAGAAGCTTTGAGCATATCTTGCGAAGCTTATTGGCTTGCCCATAAAGAGCTAGATGCGATGGTGGCAGGATTGAGAGCCGCCAAGCGTATTTTCGATCCTGACATCCGCAAGATTGTTCCTAATTACATCGAGGGTAAAACCTTTGGGCGACTGGGGGAAGTTATCTATAATATTCACGAAGCTAATCGTCTTGAGGGTTATAGCGATTGGGTTTTGAGCGCTTCCTTTTCGCTAGATGGTAAAACCATCGTCTCTGGCAGTGCTGACTGCACTATCAAATTATGGGATCTCGAAGGGAAAGAACTGCGAACACTGACTGGACATACCAATCAGGTTTCGAGTGTTGCCTTTTCTCCTGATGGCAATACCATTGCTTCTGGCAGTGCTGACTGCACTATCAAATTATGGGATCTTGAAGGGAAAGAACTGCGGACACTGACTGGACATACCAATCAGGTTTCGAGTGTTGCCTTTTCTCCTGATGGTAATATTATTGCTTCTGGCAGTTTTGACTGCACTATCAA
>CAIJEA010000463.1 GCA_903819605.1 uncultured cyanobacterium
CATCTGGCGATATGCTATCGTCAGCAATTTCCGCAGGTTTAACGGCGGCGGGATGGGATGTCTGGCATATTGGACTCTGTCCTACGCCTGCTGTAGCATATCTGACGGCAAACTCTCCTGAAATATTTGGCGGAGTTATGATTTCCGCTAGCCATAACCCACCTGAAGATAACGGCATTAAATTCTTTGGCGCAAATGGGACAAAACTCTGTAGTGAAACTCAGCAAGCGATCGAGGCAGTTTTAGAGTCAAGAAACTATGCCCATCTTGCTAGTTCTACTAAGGCTTGGGGTAAATACTCAGAAAAAGCGCACTTAATTAATGACTATCAAGAATCCCTACAAGCATCGATTGCTACCGATCTAAGTGGACTGAAGGTAGTGTTAGATCTGGCATGGGGATCGGCAACTCGCGTTTCCTCGGAAGTATTTCGCAATTTGGGTGCAGAAGTCATCTGTTTACATCAAGAACCAGACGGCGATCGCATTAATGTTCACTGCGGCTCCACGCATCTCGAACCATTACGGGAAGCGGTTAAAGAACATGGTGCAGATCTCGGCTTTGCCTTTGATGGTGATGCCGATCGCGTATTGGCGGTAGATAGTAATGGGCGCGTGGTTGATGGCGATTACATTCTGTACCTATGGGGTCAGGAGTTACTAGAAAATAATCAATTACCCAACAGTGCGATCGTCACCACCGTCATGGCAAATCTCGGCTTTGAACGAGCATGGCAAAAACTTGGAGGCAATTTGGTACGTACTGCCGTTGGCGATCAATATGTTCATGCGGAAATGGTACGCTCAGGAGCCATGCTCGGTGGCGAACAGTCGGGACATGTCCTCTGTCGTCACTATGCTGTCAGTGGCGACGGGCTACTTGCTGCCTTGCATCTTGCCGCCTTGGCAAAACACAAAGCCCCTCTTGCCGAACTGATGGATCGGAGTTTTCATCCTTTTCCACAGTTGCTCAAAAATGTTCGGGTGGAAGATCGAGAGCTGCGTCGCAATTGGCAGTCCTGTGATGCCCTCGTCCAAGCGATCGCTATTGCCGAACAGGATTTAGGCGATCGGGGTCGAATCTTGGTGAGAGCCTCAGGCACAGAGCCACTGATGCGGGTCATGGTAGAAGCAGAAACGCTCGATCTAGCTCAGCATTGGACAGATAATCTGACGGGACTGATAGAGAAACAGTTTGTCAAAGTCTAAAAATAATGGAGCGCTTTGCGCTCCATTATTTTTAGAGGTGCTGGTTATAATAAAGTCTAGACAAATTAAGTAATCTTTCTGATTTTCTAAAAATTTGTATTGGAGGGGATAACCTAATGAGTCATACTCAAGCATCGGTTTGCGATCCTGATATCTTTCGTGCTGAGATCGTAGATAACCTTGACGATGTGATTTGGTCTCTGTCTCTGCCCAATCTAACGCCACTTTATTTCAATCCTGCTGCTGCCAAAGTTTATCAAGGCTCCTGTACTGAGTTAGTCGCAGATAATAGTCACTGGATTCAGGTGATCGCCACTGACGATCAGTCCAAGATGAAACAGGCGATCGCTCAAGCAGAAGCATCAGGAGCATCACAACTTGCCTATCGTATCCAACAACCTAACGGCGAAATACGTTGGTTTGCAGGGCGCTTAAAAGTATTTAAAGATGCTTCAGGGATTCCCCTTCGCATAGATGCGATCGCCAATGAAATTAATACTCAGGTAAGCGATCGCCAAAAAATTAAGTATAGACATCAGCAGACAGAAGAGCTTCTTTTGCAAAATGAGAGTCGCTATCGTCAGATTGTCCAACATCAGAGCGATCTGATTCTGCGATCGCTTGCGGATACTACGATCACCTTTGCCAATGAATCACTATGCCAGATGGTGGGAAGTGAACTAGAACAAGTGATTGGGTTCAAATGGATTGATTTTGCCGATCCCGATGATTTACAAAGTATCTTGCAAAATATAACTTTACTAAGTCCAGAGAATCCAAGTTTCATTGCCGTAAATCGCGATCGCCGTGCTGACAATCAAATTGGCTGGACGCAATGGATCAATCAAGGAATTTTTAATGAGCAAGGACAGCTTGTTGAGATTCAGTCAGTAGGGCGCGATATCACTGAGCTTAAAAAGACAGAACTATTACTAAAACAACTAAATGAAGAACTAGAAGTGCGAATCGAGCAACGGACTGCGGACTTGCGCCAAAGCGAAGCTCGTAATTTTGCCATCCTTCAAGCCCTGCCCGATTTGCTCCTACTGCTCAAGCCCGACGGTACTTGTATTGACTGCATTATGCCATCAACATTTGATAAGACGAAATATGTACCAATCCAAAAGCATATTTCTGAGGTCTTATCCCCAGAGACTCTGGCGGCTCAGATGAAATTATATGAGAAGGCGATCGCTACAGGAGAAGTCCAGATCTACGAGCATCAGCTATCTAAATTTGGGAAAACTGTTTATGAAGAGGTACGCATCGCTCCTTACTGTCAAGATGAGTTATTAGTTATCGTTCGTGATATCAGCGATCGCAAAATGTCCGAAGAACTTCTACACAAGAGTGAAGCACACCTCAAAACAGCGCAACGGATTGCCAAACTCGGCAGTTGGGAATATGAAATAGCTACAAGCAAACTCACATGGTCTGATGAAGTTTTTCATATTTATGGACTAGAACCTAGTGACAATCCACCAAATTACGATCGGTTAAAGCTATATATTCACCCAGATGATTGGGAGCATTTTCATCAAATAGTACAAACTGCGATTAATTCAGCACAGTCCTATGACCTCGAACATAGAATATTGCAACCAAACGGCAAATTGGTACATGTAATAGCTCGCGGTGAAGTGATTCATGATTCAGTTGGTCAGTTAACTCATATCATCGGCACGGCAATGGATATCACCGATCGCAAATTAGCTGAAGCGGAATTAACTCGTAGTCGCGATTTGCGAGAAGCAATTTTTAACGAATCCACTGATGCGCTGTTTTTAGTTGATGCACAAACGCTATTAACTTTTGACTGCAATCTCCGAGCAATACAACTCTTTGAAGCACCTGAAAAAGCTAGCCTCATCGGGATCGAAGGGCATACTCTCCAGCGACATAAATTTTCTACTGAAGAACTTGCGGCTATTAATATCGAACTTGAAAAAAATGGATTGTGGAGCCGCGAAGTTGAGTATATTACCCATCAAGGTCGATCGTTTTGGGGCAATCTCGCAGTTAAGTCATTTGTGGTGGCTGGTCGCAAGATTAACTTAGTACGAGTAACTGATATTAGCGATCGCAAACTAGCCGAAGCCAAACTTTTGCAAACCGCGCGTCAGTTAGAAAATACTAATCGCGAATTGGAATCTTTTTGCTATTCAGTCTCCCACGATCTGCGAGCGCCATTACGCCACATGAATGGATTTATCAATGCCCTAAAACAACACCTGCACAAACATGAAGTCCTACTCGATCCTAAAGCAGATCACTATTTACAGGTAGTTGACAGCAGCAGTCAAAAAATGGGGCATTTAATCGACGGATTACTAGTCCTTTCTCGCTACGGACGGCAACCACTAGAAGTAAAACCAATATCGATTCGAGCATTAGTAGATGAAGCGATCGAGATCATTCGTACCGATCCTCAACATAATCCATTAGTAGAATTTGAGATCGGTGATTTACCGACTATCGTTGGCGATCCAACCCTTTTGCAACAGGTTTTTCGTAACCTGATTGGCAATGCGGTGAAATTTACCCGCAATCACCCGAAACCCTATATCGAGATCGATAGTTTGCCAGATAATACTATAAGGATCAAAGATAATGGCGCAGGGTTCCAAATGGAATATGCTGACAAACTTTTCGGCGCTTTTCAGAGGCTTCATAATGAAAAGGAGTTTGAAGGTACTGGCATTGGGCTAGCGATCGTGCAGCGAATTATCCAACGGCATAATGGCTCGATTTGGGCTGAAGGATATCCCAATCAAGGTGCAACATTCTTCTTAAGGATTTAGTCAGACAACCCACAATATTTTTATTAAACGTATTGACTTGTAATACGTTTAATAAAAACTAGAACTTACGAAAAAATGAATTGAAACCCATATTTCTTTGTAGGGGCAATTCATGAATTGCCTCTACTTCGTTCTTTTGCGTAATTTCTAAAAAATATTTTTTCACCTCAGTACAAAGTGCTGAAAATCCCTAGCTCAAGTTTCGCAGATAAATTAGAGAACATCATTTGAGAATATGGAAGCAACACAAATTTTACTAATTGAAGACGATCCCAATGATGTCGAGCTAATTCAAATAGCCTTAGATAGCTATAACTTTGTCAATAAAATTGAAGTAGTAACAGATGGAGAACAGGCAATTCATTATTTGTTTGGTCGTGACGGACACCCGCCTACACAACCATTGCCGCGTTTGGTACTTCTAGACTTAAAGCTACCGAAGATAGATGGTCTTCAAGTATTGGCGATGATTCGCAATTCTCCTCGCACTCAAAATCTCGTTGTCGTAGTTATGACATCATCGGCAGAGAATCGTGATTTAAAAGCTTGTTACGATCTAGGAGTTAATAGTTATATAGTCAAGCCTTTAGACTTTCAGCAATTCGTCGAGGTGTCGCGTCAGGTTGGCTTTTATTGGATGATGATAAATCAGCTACCATCACTTGATTAAGCTCAGATTCTAACAAAACCGAGAAGAGAGTTGGGGGGGGGGGGGGGGGGGGGGGCGCG
>CAIJEA010000464.1 GCA_903819605.1 uncultured cyanobacterium
AAAACATATCTGCGATCGCATAGGGGTATATCGCGATCGCGGGATTGCTTGGAATGACATAGCGATCTTGTACCGTTCGGACTTCATGGGGCGATCGCTGAGCCATGCTTTGAAAAATGTCGATATTCCTGTGGAATGGTTGAACGAAGATAGTAACAGCAAGCGTTACCAGCCAGAAGCGCAAAGCGTGAAATTGTTGACGATGCACAGTAGCAAAGGTCTGGAGTTTCCAGTGGTGTTTATTGCGGGTGTTGGATTTATGCCCAATCAGTCTAAGGCGATCGCGGACGAGGCAAGGTTGTTGTATGTGGCTATGACTAGGGCAACTGATTATTTAGAGCTTTCATGCGATCGGGATTCGGTGTTTGTGAAGAGATTGGAGAGGGTGATTGTTGAGAGCTAAATAGCCTTACAAATGCAAGTAATATCTCTTGCGCTACTGAGAGTATTATTCTTATTGGGGGAGACATTGTATTTTTATAGGCATTTCATTTTATATTTAACTCAGCCTATCTACTTAGACGCATTTAAATATTAAGATGAAATGCCTACGGTGCAAGCGCAGAGTGCGCCATAAGGTTAAATTTAGTTTTTAATTATGCCCAGCGACTTAATTAAGCATATTCAAGAAACTGGTAATGCCATAGCTAGTTCATAACGCTTATTTACTGCATCCCAATTAACTACATTCCACCAAGCATCGAGATAATCTGCTCGGCGATTTTGATATTTCAAATAGTAGGCATGTTCCCAAACATCATTACCCATAATTGGATAGTTTTCTTGGATTAATGGACTATCTTGATTTGCAGTGCTGATCACCTTCAGTTTTCCATCTTTTGCCCGAACGAGCCATGCCCAGCCACTACCAAATCTTTTAACTCCAGCATCATTAAACTGCTCTTTGAAATTCGCAAAAGTCCCAAAGTTAGCATTGATTGCTTCAGCGATCGCACCTGTCGGTTCGCCACCCGCTTTGGGAGCCATAATTTCCCAGAACATTGTGTGATTTAAATGTCCACCACCATTGTTGCGAACTATAGAGCGGATATCTTCAGGGATTGAGTCTAATTCACGAATCAGTTCTTCGGCGGTTTTCCCATTTAATTCGGGATGTTTTTTAATAGCGGCATTCAAGTTATTAATATAGGCAAGATGATGCTTGTCATGATGTAATTTCATGGTCTGAGCATCAATGAATGGCTCTAAAGCATTGTAAGCATAGGGCAAAGGCGGAAGTTTAAACAGTCCTGCTTGCGAATTCTGCGCGGATACTTCACCAACATATGGAAAACCAATTGTTAGTGAAATCGTACCAACCAACAAGCATAAAACCATGAATAATCGCCAAGGTTGAAGTTTTATCATGAATTTTCTGTTCACAAAATTTGGTAAGCAAATCGATGCACGAACTGCTCTATTATAATGACCGCCATTTAATGACTGCGGAAGGTGTATCGAAGTGTTGTGGATTTATGCCCAATTAGTCTTAGGCGATCGCGGATGAAGCAAGGCAAGGCTTTTATATGTGGGGATGAAAAGGGCTACTGAGTATGTTTGAGTTGTCGTGCGATCGGGATTCGGCGTTTGTGAAGAGATTGGAGAGGGTTGCTTAGGGTGCGATCTGGAAGTATTGCTATATAAAGAAATTCTACAAATATCACTAAATATAAATTTGTAGCAAATTAGAATGCTATATAGTATTACGGTGCAAAAATTCAGGCAATGTCTAGATTTTCTGGCATAAGCACATAATATGAACAACATTTTTAAAAGCTTAATTTGCCTTGAGATATTAAGTTTGGGCGTTCTAGGCGCGATCGTTTTTTGCGTTCAACCAAGTTTCGCACAAACGCTTTTCAACGCTAACGGTGTTGAAACTAGAGAAAATAAGACCTTTAAACCAGTGCTTCTAGCGCAAAATGCTCAGAGTAGTAGAGAAATTGAAGCTTTCTTTAGCAGTTCCTATGATTATTGGGATGCCAGAGTGTTGGCAGATTTCTGGGGACAATCAGTATATGACTCAAAAGCTAGAATAGGTCGAAAGATTTTGTGGGGTAAAAAAGATGTTGCGATTCTCGAACAGTTTCTAGTAGATGCTCGCATCAAACATTTGCAAGCGATCGCCCCTGCCTCAACACCAGCATCTTATACTTATTATCGCGAGTCAGGATATACCTATGCTGATGCTGAAGTATTAGCAAAATTCTGGGGAGATGCATCGCCTATAGACTCCAAATTACGAATCGAGCGCAACTTGACATTGGGGAAATCCTCAGTAATCAAGGAAGCATTACGTATGGCTCGAAACTAAATCCTGATGTGCAGTTTGCAAACTTCCAATTTACATTGGCGCATTGGATTTGAGATCGAACTAATGGCTCCGAAGGGATCGAGCAGACAAGATTTAGCAAATGCGATCGCTAAATCCTTTGGAGGCTCCGTTCGTCGTTATTTTCATTTGCAATCAGAATTCAGTAAAGTCCCCGAATCTCCAGTTTTTGATAATTTGACGTTAGGATTTGAAGTAGTCGATGCTAAGGGACAATGGATTGCTAAATGCGTTGACGATTTGACGTTGCAAGATGATTTAGATAAAACTCAAATTCCTAAATTTGGCTGGTATCGCATCGTAAGTGATGAGGCTCGTCTGCTTGAGCTAGTTCGATATCAGGCTGACGCAAATGCTCCAATTTCTGAAGTCCTTAACCCGATCGCGCACTTATTTGGTACAACTATTTCAGTGGGCGCAGGTAATATGTTTCGGGTTACTGATGAAATGGGAAGATCGATTGCGATTGCGGCTCCTTTGCCAGGGGAAAGAGAGAGACCATGCGAATTGATCTTCCCGCCGATTGATAGCAACCATTTTTATAGACTAGAATCCATTCTAAGTATCGCTAGATCTCTAGGATTTACTGGTCCCATAGAAGGCGCAATTCACCTACATTTTGATGCCTCACCTTTGTATTCAGCACGAGTGTTTGCAAATCTTGTGAATTTACTTTGGACGCATGGTAACAATCTAAGACGTTTGGTGGATACTAACCCGAAATGTCGCCGCCTAGGGAATTGGTCTAATTCATTAATTGAACTTGTTAATCAACCAGAGTTTAGCTATCTTTCTTGGACAGAAGCGCAGAATCTACTTGCTAAAATCGAGCTAACCAAGTACTGCGACTTTAATCTAAGAAACATCGTTCACAAAGTCCCTAACAAAGAAACGTTTGAGGTGCGAATTTTTCCAGTCTGGCTAGAAAGTCAAGCAATTATTGAGGCAGCAAGGCTGATTGAAGCTATTTTGCAACAATCAATCGTCACGGATAGAATCAACTTCAGATCTCCCGGTGAATGGAATGAAATGTCATCATTTTTGGATGAATTGCCTATATCTGAATGGTTTAGAGGCATTTATCGTAAAAAAGAGACTACTGATTTATAAAATGTTATCGTGCGATCGCCTCTAACCCCAGTCTCATACAAGTTACAATCTTGGCAAATTTCCACTAGAACAACATTCGATCGCGATTCAGCTTTTGAGAAACAAATAGAGCGATCGCATTCCTATAAATTTGTTGCCCAAAGAATAGAAACGCCTTGATATTGTCCGAACGCACTATCAGCCGTCACAATCGTCATATTTTCCAGTTGAGCCTGTGCGATTAACATTCTGTCGAATGGATCGCGATGATGTAAAGGTAAAGCCGCAGCTTGTAAGACA
>CAIJEA010000465.1 GCA_903819605.1 uncultured cyanobacterium
ATAACTATAATCTTGATAGACCTGAAGACAATATTAGTTTTGGAACTTGGTATCTAGACTATACTCACAGTCGCTATGGAGATAACTCGATGCTAGCAGTTGCCAGCTATAACGCGGGACCTGGTGCAGTCGGAAGATGGGTGGAAAGTCGGGGTGTTGGAGATCCTGATGAATTTGTAAATAGTATTCCCTACGACGAAACTAGAGATTATGTATCAAAGGTTCTAGGTAATTATTGGAACTATCTGCGGTTGTATTCTCCATCAGTCCAACAGCAAGTTGCAGCATTACAACAATCTAATAATACCAATGTTTCAACTAAGTTCTAAAATTTGATGGAATCTCACTATAAAAAAGGGCGATGCAAAGCATCGCCCTTTTTTACATCGCTTCGTGCTCAAACCCAAACCAAGAGGAATTTTGAAAGTGCTGCAAATCAACGCGTTCAAAATTCCTCTTGTGGATAATTGCTGTAGGTTATTTCTTTGGTGGTTCCGCTGGTGCGATCGCTGCTCCGTTCCTTAATTGGAGAATACCTCCAACCACGATCTTGTCATTAGGTGCTAAGCCTTCTAACACTTCTTGTTTGTTGCCTGTAATTTTGCCAAGTTTAACTGCTTTTTGATTAGCAATAAGCGACTTGCCATCAGGACTAGCCTCCGCAACAAATATAAAATCTTGACCTCCAAGGCGAGAGATTGCCGAAGTTGGTACTAATACCCCAGAACGGGAAGACCAGATCAATCTAGCTCTGACAAACTGATTGGCTTTTAGTTGATTATTGCCATTATTAAAAGCTGCTTTCACTAAAACCGACTGGTTTTGAGCATTGATATTTGGTGAAATAAACGAGACTTTCCCATTGACTAGAGGCTTATCTTGAGCATCTAATAACTCTACCGTCATTCCCATCTTCAAACGTGGAGCATTCTCAATGGGAACGGCAATCTGTACTTCTAGTACTTGGTTTTGCGTAACCGTAGTTAGTTGAGTAGTATTACTGACGTTATCTCCAACCTTAATGGGAATATCGCCAACAATACCTGCAAAGGGAGCTGTCACAGTATAGAAATCCAACTGAACTTCTTGTTGAACTGCGCCAGCTCGCGATGATTCGATTCTTGTGGCAGCGCTATTAATATTGGCTTGTTGAGCTTCTATTTGTGCATCAATTTGACCTAACAACGCTTTTGCATTTCTTAAATTATTAGAAACTTCATCGAGCTTTTCCCTCGCGAATGCCCCCTGTGCCACTAAATCAGAATATCGCTTATACTCTTTTTGGTTGAAATCAAGACTAGATAAGGTAGATTCTTTGCTAGCGATTAATTGAGCGAGAGTAGCTTTGGCATTTTCAAAGTCAGCCTGTGAAGTTGCTACTGCCGCTACTGACTGCTGTACAGCAGCCTGTTGAGTGGCAGGATCGATCCGTAAAATTGGTGTACCTGCTTCGACGCGATCGCCTGCTTTGACATAAATTTCTTGGATGTAACCATCGACACGCGGTTGCAATGTTACCGATTGACGAGACTGTAAATTAGCTACGTAATCTGAACTATCGGTAACCGTGCCTGATTCAACTGTGGCAATCGGTACAGGAACTGGGCGTGCTCCACCAGTTTGGGGAGCACCAGAGCAAGAAACAAGTAAAACACCAATTACAGCGCCTAGTGCCTTACTCAATGATTTATCTAATATGGCGATCGGCGATCGCTGTCTTCGGGCTTGGTGTTTGAGCATGAATATTGGC
>CAIJEA010000466.1 GCA_903819605.1 uncultured cyanobacterium
CTACCAGCGCTTGACGATAGGCAACCCGATCTTCTGCACTGCCCACCGAGTTGAGATCGACGACGAGATCTTTTAAACCTACAGCTTGCAAGAAATCACTAGCGATCGCAATTACCTCGGCATCAGCTCGCGGATCGGCACTGCCAAGTACTTCTACGCCTAACTGATGAAATTGGCGTTGGCGACCTGCTTGGGGGCGCTCATAGCGAAACATTGCGCCCATATACCACAGACGCTGCACACCGCCCTGAGCAAATAACTTATTTTCAATATAGGATCGTGCCACTCCCGCCGTACCTTCAGGACGTAAAGTCAAAGAGCGATCGCCGCGATCGCTGAATGTGTACATTTCTTTACCGACAATATCCGTGGCTTCACCGATGCCCCGCGCAAATAGCTCAGTTGCTTCAAAAATTGGCGTGCGGATTTCAGTATAGGCAGCTAGATTCAGAATTTGACGCGCAGTTGTCTCTAACTGCTGCCAATAATAAATTTCGGGAGCGAAGATATCGCGTGTGCCGCGTGTGACCTGAAGTGAAGACATGGATAAAAATAGAGTCTGTGGTGTTATTCCAGAATACAGTAGAGGCGGCGCACCGTGCCGCCTCTACTGTATTCACCAAGGCAAAAAGCCTAATTGCGATCGCCTTGCACATTCAGAAGGTAACAAATCTGGGTAAAATCTGCATAGTGCCAGTTAATTTAAATAGTCCTTATGCCTGAAGATAATATCAACCAAATACAACCAACCCAATCGGCTAATGAAGCACTATTTAATGAGGTGCTAAAAAGTGTAGAAATCGATCCTGCCTTACTTGCAGAACTTGGTGAAGTCACAAGCGATCCTGAGCAGGCGATCGATACTGCCATTCGCCAATGGTTACAGCGTCGAGCGATCAAGGAAGCCGATCGCTCCCGTCCACTAACAATGAATCCAGTCGTGCCACCACGCGGCGAGTGGAACGACTAGGATAAATCAGGAAATTGCTGAGAGTGCCAATTAAAAAACATGGATGAATTTTGGCTGAAAGAAAAGCTGATCTTGATAATTGGACTATTTCAGTACGGACTTGTTCTGATTGTGTTTGCAATCATCAATTTGAGCAAGCTATTTTTGGGTAAGCAAAACGAAATTGAAGAAAATAGCCTAACCCCAATTAAATCTGCTGCGATCCCAACTAGTTCACCTAACGAAGTAAATGAAGTAATAGATGCAGTGAATAATCCAGCTAACCATGAACCAAATCTGACTGAGACTGCGGTTGAGCTGTTGACAACTCAGTTAGAACCAACAGTAGTTATTGAGCCTGAGGTCGATCTAACTAATAAAGTAGAAATTTCGCCAGAGTTGCTGACTGAGCTAAGGGAGATTTCCAACGATCCTGCGGCGATCATTGATGAAGCAATTCGATGGTGGCTGCGGCGGCGTACTTTAGATGTTTTAGATTCTTCGCCCGATCGCAAGTATCGTGTTGGTATGAGATCGGATAGCTCGAAGCGATCGCTACAAGACCTATGGAATGACTAGCGGTGACTGCTATAAACTCAACCATTAGCTCACCCTTTGATAGGGTAGTTGGTCAAAGTCAGGCGATCGCGTTGTTAAAAGCTGCCATTAGACGCGATCGCGTAGCTCCTGCCTATATGTTTGCTGGGGCGAGTGGGGTGGGGCGTAGCAAAACTGCGTCAGCTTTTGCTGAAGTATTGTTAGGCGATCGCAAATCGGCTAATCGACTCAGCGATCGCAATCATCCCGATCTGCTCTGGGTGGAGCCGACCTATTTAGATAAGGGCAAAATGCTCACGGCTAAAGAAGCTGAGGCATCGGGACTGAAGCGCCGAGCTTTGCCCCAGATTAGAATCGAGCAAGTGCGCGAAATTAGCGAGTTTGTCAGCCGAGCACCCCTCGAATGTAAGCGATCGGTGGTGATTCTCGAAGAAGCACAATCAATGGCAGAGTCCGCCGCCAATAGTTTGCTCAAAACTCTCGAAGAACCTCTTTACGCCACCATTATTTTGATCGTTCCTGATTCTGGTTCGATTTTGCCGACGTTGGTTTCTCGCTGTCAACGTATTCCCTTCACAAGGCTTAATCAATCACAAATGCAGGAAGTGCTAATCCGCGAAGGACATACTGATATTCCCCCTGAAGTGGTGGCGTTGGCTCAAGGTTCTGTGGGCAATGCGATCGATTCCTTTGATCGCTTTAAGAGTATTCCCGATGAGTTGTTAAATTCTGTGCGCCAAATTCCTAAGGATGCAAAAAGTGCGATGGCGATCGCGAAACAAATCACTAAGGAACTAGAGGTAGATTTGCAGTTATGGCTGATTGATTATTTACAAAATTATTTTTGGGAACAGCAAAGGTCAA
>CAIJEA010000467.1 GCA_903819605.1 uncultured cyanobacterium
AAGCGCCGCCATTCGACTTTTTAGGTTTTATTATGCTGGGGATGCTTCAATGATTTTGTGGGAGTTTAAACTATAAGTAAAAACGGCAATTAACAGGGATGACAACTTAACATCACGTCACGATTTCCTACTCTCTTCCCACCAAAAAAATAGGCATTATAAACTGAATAATTAGGCTTGCGCGGCTTCGCTACGCACGCCTAATTATTCACTGGGAAGGGAGTATCTATTTTAATTATTGTTTCAAAATCTAAGGACACTTATCTTTTTTTGTTAAATTTGATACAGTAAAAATAAATCGAATATGTAGCTAACGAGACAAAGGCGGAGTCGAAAATAAGTATGTTTGGCAAAATCAGAGAAGCGCGTTATCAAGAAGGTCGTCAAGATCGTGATGGCGGCATACTACCTCGCAAAAAAAATTTTGATTACCTTGAGGGATATCTGAAGGATAGACCTGGTGGTTTAGATATGGTTATGCAATATTTTCCAACAGTAGAGGATTATATGAGGTGGAAGTTAAATCACTCAAAATCATCGTTCTAGTGATTCTTTATAAGTAGATGTACATCATTAATTACACATCCAAACCCGTAAAGTTGCGCTCCGGAGGGGCGCAACTTTACGGGTTCTGGTAATTTATTTCGCACAAGTACTTACAGCAGTTATTGATCAAACTCGGCCACACAAAGGGTAGCAAGGCGAAGCCCCGCAATCGGGTTTATATTTTTATTTGTGGCGAGTTTGAAAGCGAATTGCTGTAATACTGATTTCCGCCATGCAAAAGCCAGAATATAGTTGCGCTGCGGCTATCTTCTAGCTTTTGAGTCAATGCCGACTGTTTGCGACCCTATTCTGACCTTGGGTGTATGAGTTTTAAGAACGTTCCCATCGAAATTTGCGATCGCTTTCTTGGATGGCAAGATCATTAATACTAGCAAAGCGGCGCATCATCAAACCATTGTCAGCAAATTCCCAATTTTCATTACCGTAGGCGCGATACCAATTGCCTGCTTCATCATGATATTCATACTCAAAGCGCACCGCAATCCGATTGTCCATAAAGCACCAGAGTTCTTTTCTCAATCGATAGTCCAATTCTTTCGTCCATTTACGTTTGAGAAATCCTCTAATCTCATCGCGTCCATTCACAAACTCATTGCGATTGCGCCATTCAGAATCTTCGGTATATGCAAGGGCAACGCGATCGGGATCGCGAGTATTCCATGCATCTTCAGCCGATTGTATTTTGGCTCTGGCTGTTTCTAGGGTAAACGGTGGGAGAGGTGGTTTAGTTTCCATAGTTTTATTAATTGGGATATTGACTGTCAATAGGTAAACTGAGATGTCCAACTTTGACATAAATCAGACAGCCTGATTTACTAAACGGAGTATGTTGACTGCCACTAGGATTACGCAGCCAAGTACCCTTGGGATAAGCGCCAAACTCGTCTTCAAAGACTCCATTAACCACAAAGATTTCTTCGCCGCCTAAATGTCGATGGGGCTGGAACTGAGTGCCCGCATCCCATTTAACTAGGGCAACATTCTCAGTTCCATAACTATGCAGGGGCATTACTTGTAATCCCTTGACCAAGCCATTAGCCCAAGGAGTTTGCTTCGTCGCGATCGCTACTCGTTGTTGGTCATCAGGATGCATTTGCCAGAGCTTGACTAAAATAGTGCAGCCATCTTTGCTAAAAGGCGTATGTGTTGACCCAACGGGATTACGAATATAAGTCCCCGCAGGATAATCACCAAACTCATCGGAGAAAATGCCTTCTAAGACCAGAAACTCTTCGCCGCCCCCATGGGTGTGTGCGGTGAAATGACTGTTAGGAGCATAGCGCACGACTGATGTTGCCCTAGCCACTTCTTCGCCATCTCGTTCCAGCATACGGCGCTGGACACCAAGCATCGGAGAATCAATCCAATCAAGGGATTCACTCTCAACGACAACACGCTGACTCAAATCTACATGGAGTTTCATAATTATGAGTTTTTAGACTCTGCTAGAAGTTTCTCTAATTCACTAATTCTAGCTTGCATTGCTTCTACTTCTGCTTGTGAATAGCGAACGGGAATATGTTGCGGACAGTTCCAATCGCAACCTTCGATTTCAAAAATGATCGCACGTTCTACAGTGGC
>CAIJEA010000468.1 GCA_903819605.1 uncultured cyanobacterium
GCGCCACAGGTTTTTGGGTTTTATATTTAATTGCGCCTAGCTACTTACAAGGAGTTTTATGCCATCGATAGGGGCAATTCACGAATTGCCCCTATCGATGGCATAAAATGACAATATGGCAAAAAAGAAAAAAAGTGAATCAAAAAGAAGTAGATCTCTAAAAAAGGCTTTAAGTAAGTCTTTGTCAGTATTTCGCTATGGATTGAAAGCTCTAGAATTAGTCTGGAAAACTAGCCCAACTTTGACCCTATCAATCGCTATTTTTACGCTAGTTAGTGGACTTTTACCTGCGGCGATCGCCTATGTCGGTAAATTGATTGTCGATAGTGTAGTTTTGGCTTCCCATAGTAACTTGAATGGCGATCGCAATTTGGCACTTGGGTTTGTGGGACTTGAGGCGATTTTGATCGTGATTTTGGCAGCTTCGCAAAAAGGTTTAACGGTATGTCAATCATTGCTGCGAGTGCTACTTGGTCAACAGGTAAATGTATTGATTCTAGAAAAAGCGCTTACTCTGGATCTAGCTCATTTTGAGGACTCAGAATTTTATGACAAGATGAGTCAGGCGCGATCGGAAGCTTCTAGTCGCCCACTATCTCTAATTAGTCGCATCTTTGGTTTAGGTCAGTCAGCATTAACTCTATTAACCTTTAGCGGACTGTTACTACATTTTTCAGTTTGGGCAGTAGTTGTATTGATAATGGCAGCAATTCCATCTTTTATTGCGGAGACTCGTTTCTCAGAACATGCCTTTCGGCTATTTCGCTGGCGATCGCCTGAAACTCGTCAGCAACATTATCTGGAAACTTTACTGGCAAGGGAAGATTATGCTAAGGAAGTCCAGCTTTATCAATTAGGAGGAATGCTCCTACAGCGTTATCGCGATATTTTCGATCGCCTTTATGATGAAGATCGCAATCTTACAATTCAAAAGGGATTTTGGGGCTATTTGCTAGGATTGCTGAGTACGGGAGCATTTTACGCTGCCTATGCATGGATTGTGATAGAGGCGATCGCAAGCAAAATCAGTTTAGGGGAAATGACGATGTATTTAGTCGTATTTCGTCAAGGTCAATCCACCTTTGCATCAGCCCTGACATCCATCGGTGGCATGTATGAAGACAATCTCTATCTTGCTAATCTCTATGAGTTTTTAGAACAGCCAATTCCGAAATCTCAGGGCATTATTACCAAAGGGAGCGTATCTGAAGGAATTAGATTTGAGAATGTTTCTTTTTGCTATCCTGAGAGCCAAGAGCCTGTTTTAAGAGATATTTCCCTACATTTAAAACATGGCGAAAAATTAGCGATTGTTGGTGAGAATGGATCTGGGAAAACAACGTTAATCAAACTTTTGACTAGATTGTATACACCAAGTAACGGAAGGATCTTATTGGATGGAGTCGATTTAAATGATTGGGATATTGATATATTGCGAAAAAGAATTGGTGTGATTTTTCAGAACTTTGTGCAGTATCAATTTACCGTAGGTGAGAATGTTGGAGTCGGCGATGTAGAGCGGCTAAATGATGATCGAGAATGGGAAGTTGCGACAGAAAAAGGTATGGCAAAACCCTTTATTAACAATATGCCACAGGGCTTTGGTACGCAGTTAGGGAAATGGTTTAAAGGTGGTCAGGAACTATCGGGAGGGCAATGGCAAAAGATTGCACTTTCACGAGCCTTTATGCGATCGCAAGCCGATATTCTCGTACTCGATGAACCGACAGCGGCGATGGATGCCGAAGCAGAAATGAATATTTTTAATCACTTTCGGTCGCTTACTAAAGATCAGATGGTGGTTTTAATTTCCCACCGATTTTCCACAGTACGTATGGCGGACAAAATCATCGTGATGGCAGATGGTAGGATTATCGAGCAAGGTAGTCATGAGCAGCTATTAGTAGCAAATGGACGCTATGCCCATCTCTTTTCGCTGCAAGCAGCAGGTTACAAATAAAAGAAGATCATGCAAGATTTTAATTGGAAAAAGCTTCAAAATGGTTCGGATATTCGTGGTGTAGCGATTGCTGGAGTTGCTAACGAAGACGTAAACTTAACTCCTGAAATTGTCAAAATTTTAGGACAAGCCTTTGCCAGTTGGCTATCGCAGAAATTAGATAAACCGATCTCAGACTTACTGATTTCCGTAGGGCGCGATAGTCGCCTCTCAGGAGCAGCATTAACCCAAGCAGTGATAGAAGGAATTATTTCCCTCGGTAGTCAAGTTTATGATTTCGCATTGGCTTCTACACCTGCGATGTTTATGAGTACGATTACCGATGGGTTTAAATGTGATGGCGCGATTATGCTCACTGCAAGTCATTTACCCTTTAATCGCAATGGCTTAAAGTTCTTTACAGCCCAAGGCGGCTTGGAGAAAAAAGACATTACCGATATTCTGACATTGTCGGCAAAGAATGAATTTGCGATCGCCTCTGTCCAAGGAAACATCACTAACCATGATTTTATTTCCGTTTATGCAAATCAGTTTGTCACCAAGATCCGCGAAGCCGTAAATCATCCAGACCATTATGAACAACCACTTTTGGGCTTAAAAGTTATTGTTGATGCAGGTAACGGTGCAGGCGGATTTTATGCTGGTAAAGTTTTACAGCCATTAGGTGCGGACATTACTGGCAGTCAGTTCCTTGAACCCGATGGTACATTCCCCAATCATGTCCCCAATCCTGAAGACAAGGTTGCCATGGCTTCCATTTGTGAAGCAGTGATTAGATATCAAGCGGATTTTGGCATTATTTTTGATACCGATGTCGATCGCAGCGCAGCAGTGGATCAATTTGGCAAAGAGCTTAATCGTAATCGCTTAATAGCCCTGATTTCAGCCATAGTTTTGCAAGAGCATCCAAAATCAACAATTGTTACTGATTCCATTACCTCCGATGGACTCACCCAATTTATTGAGCAGGATTTGCAAGGAATACATCATCGTTTTAAGCGTGGCTACAAGAATGTGATTAATGAATCAATACGCTTAAATCAGTTAGGGCAAGAGTCTTGGCTAGCGATCGAGACTTCGGGACATGGTGCAATGAAGGAAAACTATTTCCTTGATGATGGCGCTTACTTGGTGAGCAAGCTCTTGATTGAGTTAGCCAAGTCAAAACTGGCTGGCAAATCTCTCACGGATTTAATTGCCAATTTACAAGAACCAATTGAAAGTGAAGAGTTTCGGATCAAGCTGCTTGTAGAGGACTTTAAGACTTTAGGCGATCGCGCGATCGCGCAGTTACAAGAATTTGCTGCCACTCAAACTGATTGGAAAATCGTACCCAATAACTATGAAGGTATCCGAGTTTCCTGTACTTCCATTGATGAGAATGGGTGGTTTCTCCTACGCCTCTCCTTACACGATCCCGTCATGCCTTTAAATATCGAGTCCAATATCCAAGGCGGCGTTGTTAAAATTGCCAAGAGATTATTAACATTCTTGCAACAGATAGATTCTCTCGATATATCTGCACTCTCATGTTAAAGCGCTTTGCGCTCAAATCAAAACCAATAAAAATTTTAAAAGCGTTACGAAGCAACGCTTTTAAAATTTTTATTGAGTTTGTTTGATCGATAATTGCTGTAAACAAAGAAGCGGCGCATTGCGCCGCTTCTTTTTATAAAAGACTCGCTGAGAAGAGTCCTGCAATGCAAACCATACCGATCGCCCACATCGGCGATCGCAACCAAGGCAAATTGAGAATATAAAACGCA
>CAIJEA010000469.1 GCA_903819605.1 uncultured cyanobacterium
CGCATAGCGCCGCAATTCTCCTCTGGGTTTTATTTTGGTCTTAACATAACTGATGATCTTGCTCAGTGAGTACAAAGTTAACTGGGCACAATTGCTGTCAACTTTGTGTAGTTGTATATTACAGATTTTCCAATAAAAGGTCTAAACCGCAAATTCTTGAGCAGTTGCCAGTACAGGATTTACTTCAAACCAAGATCCATTATCATCTTGATATTCATACACATACATACTTCTAATCAAAGTTTGATAGCCAGTGTCGCCTACTACCTTTTTGGTTGTATTAACCTGACGCAGTAACTTCCATTCATCATCATCAATGGAGAGAACTAACTCATTGCGACGTTTACGGATAGTATCTTCTAGAACTTCAAGGGTGACAGGCAATCCTCGCTGCTTGCGAAGCGCATCATTTAGCAGCCGCATAATGTTCCGAACATGCCCACCACTAGCAAAGCAAAGTCGATCCAATGTATCGATACTGTCAAAGACTTCAGTGACAGATTTCAAGCGATCGCTTTCCGAACTGTCAGGCATGACCCGTGATAGAACCATTTGTCGTAAAAGCCTTATCCCTTCTTCATGAGTTGTTCCATCGCGTTGGACAACGGGAACCATCGGTAACACAATTGGGTCGGTCATGAACCTTGCAGTGAGCGTACCGTAATCCCTAGAGAATCTCAAGGCAAGGGGCATTGTATAAACCACATGACATTGTAATTTGCGAAGTTGCTCAGCACGATCGACAAATAGATATTCAGTTTGAGGTCTTCCCCAAGGTTTAGGTGAGTCATCAACTCGGTCAAGGTTATCAACAATCACGACAATGCCTTCTTTACCTATTTTTTTGAGGTCAGCAATACCAGGTATTAGAATCTCTTGATTAATTAAATCGAGTAGACCATTAGTTTTTGGCTCCATATAGCCACGTAGCTTGCTTCGCATGTCTGGGCTATCTTTAGTTTTTGCTGATAGCTTACCAATACCTAAAGATAGAGAAAATTCTCCGCTTGTGTTAGCCTCAATCTTACCCAAACCAGGTACATCCGCTTCGGCAGAGAGTTCTATCTCAGTTTGTAAAATCTTGACCGCGCCATTTAGCATCGCACGAAAGCCTTTAGCTTCCGTTTTTACTTTAACTGCTTCTAGACTCTCAACTACACGACGCGCGATCGCCAGCAAAATATCGCTGAGATCGACATCTCCCATTTCCATATCTTGGCTGGATTCAAAGTAAACAACATGGAATCCTTCAGATTCAAGCTGCTGTTTAAGCTGTAATATCTCTGTAGATTTACCGCATCCGATATGCCCAGTAAATAATTGACAAGTTGGCTGTCCGTCAGAGAACAAAGAAATATTATCTTTCAGATCTTCGACAACTTTACCCCCACGCACGGTTGAAAAGTCAATATAGTATTTCTTGTCTTCAGCGCTATCCGCAAGTAACGTTTTACTAGGATCGGTTGCTTTAAAAAACTTTTTATAATCTACAGCCATAAGTCATATAATCCCTCTTTTGAAAGTATTATATGGAATTTATGGGAGTTTGAAAACCAATTTATGAAAAGCTTTCATATAATTTGCTAATTGCTCTCAAATGCATATTTTAATATTTTCAGCAATAAATATTTAATAAAAGAAAGAGCGCTAAGCGCTCTTTCTTTTATTAAATATTTATGTTCCTTCTGTCCAAGAATTGAGGTAGTGAACTTGCTCAGGAGTAAGGGTGTCAATGGTGATTCCCATTGCCTGTAGCTTCAAGCGAGCAATTTCTTGATCCACATCCTTTGGAATTGGTACAACACCAGCAGGTAAGTTTCCTTTGTTCTTAACTAGAAATTCGCAAGCAAGAGCTTGGTTGGCAAAACTCATGTCCATCACACTGGCAGGGTGACCTTCAGCCGCAGCGAGATTAACTAGACGACCTTCTCCGATAACAATGATCGATTTACCAGTCTTAAGTTGATACTCTTGAGTAAAGTTGCGGACAAAACTAGCGGATGAGCTGAGATCGTTGAGGGCAACTAGATCGATTTCCAAATCGAAGTGCCCAGAATTAGCGACGATCGCACCATCTTTCATGGTTTCAAAATGTTCGCGACGGATGACGTGCTTGTTGCCAGTAACGGTGATGAAAATATCGCCAATTTTTGCAGCTTCATCCATTGTCATCACTCTAAAGCCATCCATAGCGGCTTCGATCGCTGCTACAGGGTTGATTTCGGTGACAACTACGCTTGCACCCATACCACGAGCGCGAAGAGCTACGCCCTTACCACACCAGCCATAACCTGCAACAACGATTACTTTGCCTGCCAACAAAATATTGGTAGCACGAATAATGCCATCGAGAGTAGATTGACCAGTACCGTAGCGATTATCAAAGAAATGCTTTGTTTCTGCATCGTTAACTGCGATCGCAGGGAAGGTCAACTTGCCATCTTTGAACATGGCATTGAGACGAACTAGACCTGTGGTTGTTTCTTCGGTAGTACCAATGATTTCAGGAATTTGATCGGCGTGGTGTAGTACCAAGGTTGTGGTTACGTCGCTACCGTCATCAACGATGATGTGGGGGCGGTGGGCAAGTGCAAGTTCGACATGACGATGGTATGTAGCGTTATCTTCCCCTTTGATTGCAAATACTGAAATCCCATGATCGTAAACCAAGGATGCAGCAACGTCATCTTGAGTCGAGAGTGGGTTGCTAGCGATCAAAACTGCATCTGCTCCAGCCGCTTTAAGAGCGATCGCCAAGTTTGCGGTTTCAGTAGTAACGTGGCAGCAGGCGGCTATGCGGATACCTGAGAGGGGCTTTTCAGCAGCAAAGCGATCGCGAATTTGACGCAATACGGGCATTTCGCGACTAGCCCATTCAATGCGTTGTTTACCTAGAGGGGCAAGAGAAATGTCCTTAATTTCGTGCTTAACAGTCACGGTTTCAGGTGCAATGGTAGTGGTCATGTATAAGTTGAATTTTTTACAAAATTTAACCTCATTATATGTCAAGCATCCAAATTATTAGTCGGATCTTCTAAATTCAAGTTGCTATTCGAGATTCCATACTTAATATTTTGCATAAACATTAAGTATGGAATCTCCTACTTAAATCAATAATTCAATTGACTACTGGTGTTACGTGGAAGTTTGTAAATCCCTCACCCCTAGCCCCTCTCCCGCAGGAGAGAGGGAAAAGAAATAATATGGGTTTTGCTCCCCTTCTCCTGCGCAGGGCTATTTCAAAAACTAGTTAATTGAAGGTAATAAGAGTAAATATGCTTTTAAATGTTTTCTTTATACTATTTGACTCAAAATAACTAAATTTAGCTAATTTCTCTGATCGGCGTTAGTGCTAATCAATGACTCAAA
>CAIJEA010000470.1 GCA_903819605.1 uncultured cyanobacterium
GCCGAAGGCGGGAAAACAAACCTCTGCTTGAAAAGCGCTATATAGCAATGAAAGTTTTGCTTAGAACATAAAAACCAAATAGATGTAGTGCTTTGCTCTGCATCTATTTGGTTTTTGATTTTCATTTCTATGCAAGTGCTAAAGACGCTAACGGATTTGGAATCGAACTACTTGGGGCAGTAAACTCACCAGTTGCCACAAACTCCAACCTTAACTTGAGCCAACGCATTGTATTAGGATCGGTCGTAACTACCGCAGCCGCAGGTTGAGGAATCTGCTTCTTAATGTTTGCTAGCTCAGGTGCTTCCAAAAAGGCAGGCTGCTCAATCAACCAAAAGTTAATTTCCTTATTGCGGGCTTCAAAATTGCGCCGACGCTCTGATAGTGTTTCACTCAAAGGTTTCCCTTCGTCTTCACACAAATACTTACGGCTAGCAGCCACGAAATAATATTGTTGGGACTCTGACATAAATTTTTTTCTTAACAAGGTAATAGCTTGTAAAGCCAGATCTATGGTAACGCTAATTTAACTTACAGAACTTTGCAATAGATTAAGCTGAGGTGTTAGCTCCAAAACAGTATTTAAGACAATATCCGCGCCATTATCTTTAAGTAAAGATGCATAGCGATCGCGCAAATCTTCACTTACATGGGGAGGAATTACGCCAACAGCAATATATTGATAACTAGGATCAGAGTCTCTCGCCTTTACTACTGTCAACATATCTGCCACAGTATCCCCCACATACACAATCACATTTGTTGCATTACCCTGCTTCATCTCAATTTGCTTTGCCGCTAACAACAGCCCTGTAGGATCGGGCTTACCCGCCGCATCCTCCATTGCTATCAATACAGGCTCATTAATGTCTAGCCGTTTTAGTACGTAACCCGCCGAAGCCCGTGTCGCCCCACTAAAAAAGCCCCAGCCAATTCCCGCGATCGATAATTCCTGAAAATATTTCGTGGTCGCAATCAGAGGCTCTGTGGCAATATAGCCATCTGACCAATCAGCATAACTACCCCGATAACGACTTTGAAAAAACTCAACGATCGCATCATAGGATACCTGAATCTCTTGCCCCAACCCTTGAAAATATCGCTTAATTATCTCTTGTGAAGCTTCCCAGTCATTATTCCAAATCCCTTCAGCTTTTAAGTCGTCGATGTCCTCAGGGGTAGGACGATAAGCATCATTTGTAAAATTCTCGACCGTATCGGCGAGCGCTCGCCGATAGGAACCCGATACATCACGAATCACGCCATCAATATCAAAGACAAAAATACTTGTGTTTAATAGTTTTGAATCAACTTTAGAGACTTCAATCATGTTATATTGCAAGATCGCTACTTTAATATGTAATTTAACTTTTCTTGGAGGTAGGTAGCATTGTCCCAGTTTATTCTAAAAATCTTATGGTTAGAGAATAACGTAGCTCTTGCCGTCGATCAAGTCGTTGGCAAAGGTTTCAGCCCTCTCACCAAGTATTTCTTTTGGCCCCGTGATGATGCTTGGGATCAACTTAAATCAGAAATGGAAAGCAAGCCTTGGATTGCCGATCAAGATCGGATTGAAATTTTAAATAAGGCAACTGAAGTAATTAATTACTGGCAGCAAGAAGGCAAAAATCGCCCGATGACAGAAGCTCAAGGTAAATTCCCTGATGTCATATTTACTGGTAGTAACTAAACAAAAAAGAGACGCATAGCGTCTCCTTTTTATTTGCTAACAAAAGAGACGCTATGCGTCTCTTTTTATTGTTTATTTATCAAGCTCAGGCATAGAAAGTACTGCCTCTGAATTACGGTCAATACCCTTTTCAAAACCAGCAACGGCTGCGCGGGCACGACCAGCGTGCCATAGGTGACCAACTAAGAACATGAAGGACAATACGAAGTGAGAGGTAGACAACCAAGAACGAGGAGAAACGAAGTTAACCGCGTTGATTTCAGTAATAACACCACCAACTGAGTTCAAAGAACCCAAAGGAGCATGTGTCATGTACTCAGCAGCGCGACGCACTTGCCAAGGTTGAACGTCATTCTTAAGTTTGTCGATATCCAAACCGTTAGGACCACGAAGAGGCTCCAACCAAGGACCACGGAAATCCCAGAAACGCATGGTTTCACCACCAAAGATAATTTCGCCCGAAGGAGAACGCATCAGGTATTTACCAAGACCTGTCGGACCTTGTGAAGTTGCAATGTTTGCACCCAACTTTTGGTCACGCACAAGGTATGTAAATGCTTGGGATTGAGATGCTTCAGCACCAGTAGGTCCGAAGAATTCACTAGGATAAACAGTGTTGTTAAACCAAACAAAGCAAGTAGCAATAAAAGCCATCAAGCTCAAAGCACCCAAGCTGTAGGAAAGATATGCTTCACCAGACCAGACCAAAGCACGACGTGCCCAACCAAAAGGCTTGGTGAGAATATGCCAGATACCACCACTAATTAGTAGTAAACCGATCCAAATATGTCCACCGACTACATCTTCAAGGTTATCAACACCAACAATATTGCCTTCTCCACCGAAGGGTGAATTGAGAAGGTAACCAAAGATAACTACAGGATTGATTGTAGGGTTGGTAATTACTCGAACGTCACCGCCACCTGGAGCCCAAGTGTCATAGAGACCGCCAAAGAACATCGCCTTGAATACGAGTAGAAGAGCGCCAAAGCCCAGCAAGATCAAGTGATAACCAATGATGTTGGTCATTTGGTTCTTGTCTTTCCAGTCATATCCAAAGAAAGAAGAGTAGTTTTCTAGTACTTCAGGTCCACGCAAAGCATGGTAGATACCGCCAAAGCCAAGTACAGCCGAAGAGATTAGGTGTAAGACACCAACCACGAAGTAAGGGAAAATATCCACGACTTCACCACCTGCACCAACTCCCCAACCTTGAGTAGCGAGGTGGGGTAGCAAAATAAAGCCTTGCTCGTACATTGGTTTTTCAGGAACAAAGTGCGCGACTTCAAACAAAGTCATTGCGCCAGCCCAGAATACAATTAGACCTGCGTGAGCAACGTGAGCGCCCAGCAGTTTGCCAGAAAGATTAATGAGTCGTGCATTTCCAGACCACCAAGCAAAGCCAGATGTATCCTGTGTGCGCCCACCCACTCCTAGCGAGTTTAAGTTAATGGTCGTCGTCACGAGAGGTTATCTCCAGAAAATTTTTTATAGGTTTAGAGGGCAAATAATTTTTAAGCTATCAGTTATCAGATTGTTAGCTGCTAACGTTTAGAAGTTTGATGAAACTCATCATAATCCAAAAACTAGTAGAACCGTACTGATCTCTGATAGCTAAATTTTGCAACTTTCCTTAAAAAATTGCTTGCAGCATATTGCAAGCAATTTTTTTAGACTCAAATTTATAGTGCGTTACCGCGAGGCAACACTTCTTCAGGGAAAATGAATTTTTCGGCGGGTTGGTCTTGAGGAGCCATCCAAGCACGAATACCTTCGTTCAAGAGCAAGTTCTTGGTATAGAAAGTTTCAAATTCAGGATCTTCTGCGGCACGAACTTCTTGAGATACAAAGTCATAGGCGCGCAAGTTCAATGCTAAACCAACGATACCAACGCTGCTGAACCATAGTCCAGTTACAGGTACGAATAGCATGAAGAAGTGCAACCAACGCTTGTTGGAGAATGCAATACCGAAGATTTGGCTCCAGAAACGGTTAGCTGTAACCATGGAGTAGGTTTCTTCAGACTGAGTTGGATTGAAAGCTTTGAAGGTATTTGCAGTTTTACCATCGCCATCTTCAAACAATGTGTTTTCAACGGTTGCACCGTGAATTGCACAAAGCAATGCGCCACCGAGGATTCCTGCTACGCCCATCATGTGGAAGGGGTTCAGAGTCCAGTTGTGGAAACCTTGAAGGAACAAGATGAAACGGAAAATTCCAGCTACGCCGAAAGTAGGTCCAAAGAACCAACCAGATTGACCCAAGGGGTACATCAAGAAGACGGATACGAATACGGCGATAGGACCAGAGAAGGCGATCGCATTGTAAGGACGGATACCGACTAGACGAGCGATTTCAAATTGACGAAGCATGAAGCCGATCAATGCGAAAGCACCGTGAAGTGCTAGGAATGTCCACAAACCACCGATTTGACACCAGCGAGTGAAGTCACCTTGGGCTTCAGGTCCCCAAAGAAATAGTAGTGAGTGACCGACACTCAAAGCTGGAGAAGATACAGCTACGGTCAAGATGTTGCATCCTTCGAGGAAGCTAGAAGCTAGACCGTGGGTGTACCAAGAAGATACAAAGGTGATGCCTGTGAACCAGCCACCAATTGATAAAAATGCGGTGGGGAATAGTAATAAGCCACTCCAACCAATAAATACAAATCTGTCGCGTTTTAGCCAGTCATCGAGGATATCAAACCATCCTCTTTCGACTTCTTGCGACCTGCCCATTGCAATGGTCATAATTTTAAATCCTGCTTTAACTACGAGTATTTATATGGATTTGAAAAACAGCTTAACACATCTTTACGTTTGCCTTCTATTAAAACACTTATAAACTTCAAATTCTCTTCAGGTAAAGGTTTGAGCTTTGTTTACAAAGTGTATGTATGTAGCAAAAAATATTAAAAAAATGTTAAGGAGGCATTTATATACTCCTTAGGAAGTAAATGCCAGTGATTTAATATATTAATTAACAATATACCAGTACTAAATCCAGTCGTTTCAAAAATGCCTTAAGGGGCAGATACAAGTTTTAATACTGATGTTTACTGACTAAGTATTTATACTTAATATATCAATGTAAAATGGTTAGAGAATTTCTAAAACATCTCTTCAAAATTTAAAATCATTAAAAATTTATATTATAGGGTTGCCCGATCGCAGTTTTAGCTTGTCACCTAAGTTAGCGATCGCGATCGCTTATTTTTACTCAACCCTAGGGCAAGATTAACCTAAGACTTTCACAGGAATCTCAAAATGTGGATGTTGGCTATTTAACTTTTAGGGTAAGAGGTAATCGCAATGATTCAGAAAGCTAAAACAAAACAGTCTGAATTCTTGCTGAAAGTTGGCGATGGCGATCGGGAAACCCAAATAGTCTCGGAAACCGAACAAGAGGCGATCGCGGACTCACCTCAAGAAGTAGCTCGCATCTCAAAACCGAAAAAATCTAAGCGATCGCTCTTACGTTGGATTGTTTACGGTAGTTTAGGGCTTGGCATTCTTACCCTAGTAATCCCTGCTTTTTTAATTCAGGCTGTTGGTTGTGGTGGCAATAAGGCTCGCAATTCTGAAGGTAAAACTTATGTGGGTAGTATGAATAGAGCGCAACAGGCTTTTTGGATAGAAAATTCTGCCTTTGCCAGGTCTATTCATGCTTTAGATCTCGGTATAACAGAGGAGACAAGTAACTTTAAGTACGAGATGCAAAGTTTGCCACTTGTGTCCTAATCAATATGCAATTCCCAAAAACGACAAAGTGAAAGGTTTTGTTGGTGCAGTATTTGTGGTTGTACCTGAAGATACTCAAACTGAGAAAAAAGAGATTACTACTGTATCGATCCTCTGTGAATCTCAAGGAACAGGATTGCAAGAAAAGTTGTCCAAGCCATCATTACAAAATGGGAAACCAATCTGTCCTGAAGGAACGCTCTTACTAGACTAAATCTGAGGTTTATCAATGAATAGTTATGTCAATTATCGCTATCAGGCTTATCAAAATCAGTCATTTCGTGATGAATTTCGAGTAGAGAGTTGTAATTATGCCGACTTTACTGGCTCTAGATTAAAAAGTTGTGATTTTCGAGGAGCAAGTCTGGTTGGGGCTGATTTTTCGGAAACAGCGATCGGGCGCGACGAGAAAACATTTCAATCGGCGATCAGGCAAATCACCTTACATATTGTCTTGGGAATTCCTCTGGGACTAGCATCATGGTTTTTGAGTCAATTTACCCTTGCGGGTTGTGGGGTATCAGAGGCTAATCCCTATGCGTGGCTGACAGATCCTTTTATTTGGATTGCCGCTTTTGCTACGGCAGCCACCATGTCTAAAAGAAAGGCTTTAATGTTCTTTTTAGGACTAACTTTTTTGATGGCTTTAGCAAGTTCACTTCATAGCGGTGTTTTAGCTGGAATAAGTGGAATTCTCATGGCAATAGGCGCGTTAGGGATGTCGCTATTTGGAATTTATCTAGGCTACTCAAAAGGCTCGATCGCTGTGGGCATGGTATGGATGGCAGTGGGAATATCCTCCACAATTTCAGCAGGTTATAGTTGGTTACACTACCAAGAACTTCATTACGCAATCTTGTTTGCAATTCTGACAATTATTCCAGCTATTTTGGCAACAAAAGCTTTTAATCTCCACTTTGCTAAGGTAAAAAGGTCGGCGATGACTGCTTTTTATGGCGCAGATTTAACTAGGGCAAGATTTGTAAATGCAGTTTTGCAGAATTGTGACTTTCGGATGGCAAAGTTAGAAGGTGTTGATTGGAGTGGTGCAACTTTTAGTAACTGTAAGTTTCCTAAAGGCTGGTCTCCAAATTGGCAAGAGGCGATCGCCCAAGATATTGACGCTAATCAAGCGATTGAAAAATTAGCTACTAAAAAGTCTCAATAATTAAAATTTATCTTGACTAAATGCTAGAAATACCTGATGTCATAAAAGGAATATTAATTCTAATTTGTGTATTTATTCCACTTGAGAAGGTATTAGCCTTACATAAACAAAATCTATTACGTGAAGGCTGGCTGACCGATCTTTGTTATTATTTCTCAGGTTATTTTATTGGTAAAGGAACGACACAGATTCTAATAGTATTTGCCTTACTCAGCCAAGGTTCAATACCGATACTATCAAGTTTTGTATCTCAGCAACCACTTAGCTTACAAGTTGTAGTTTCTATCTTAATTGGCGATCTAAGCTTTTATTTTGCACATCGCCTCTTACATACTTTGCCTTGGCTATGGCAATTTCACGCAATTCATCATAGCTCGACCCATATCGACTGGCTAGCGACAGTTCGAGTGCATCCTTTTGAGCAGATATTTACTAAAGCTTGTCAAATGATTCCCCTTTACTGGCTAGGATTTTCGACAGAAGCTTTGGCAATTTATGCGATTTTTTCTAGTGCGATCGCTTTTTTTATTCACGCCAATATTCGCGTTCAATTTCCAATTTTAAAATGGCTCATTGCAACACCAGAGTTTCATCATTGGCATCACGATCGCGATCCGAAAATATCTAATACAAACTTTGCTGTCCAGTTACCAATTATTGATTATGTATTTGGCACTTGGTATATGCCTCAAGGAGAAACTCCAACAAAATATGGCAGCAAATTAAATATTCAGACTAGTTATTTTAATCATTTAATCTATCCATTTCAAAGTATTAGAAATCGTTTCAAGATCAAAATTGATATTACGAGGGAATAATGAATTCCAACATAGACCAGATCAAAACAAATAAATTTCGGCAAGTTTTTGCTAACCGTAGATATTTGCTACCTTTAGCCGTAGTTGGTGCTCTTTTGGTAGCTGGGGCTGGAACCCTGAGCATTCTTGCTTATCAACATCAAATGAGTTTACCTGTCTATTTACAAAGCTTTAGTACGCCGCAAATTTCGGTGCAGGAGTTAGCTAGTGGCAAGCTCAAGTCAGTGCTGCTCATCGATGTGCGATCGCCTGAAGAATACCAAGAGGATCGTATTGGTAATAGCGTTCTTGTCCCACTTTCAGAAATTGAAAATGCAATGGGAATTCAGCAGGTTAGAGCTATTGTTAAAAACTACGAAAAGTCACACCAAACCAAACCGACAATTATTTTATATTGCACTTCGGGAATGCGATCGATCAAGGCTAATAAGGAGCTTAGTAACAATGGCTATCAGGCTTTGACCTTGACAGGGGGCATTACAGCATGGCGCAAACAAGTTTCGCGATCGCAGGATTTACAAGTTTTGTCAGCCAAGTAAAAAGCGCTATACACATTATGTATAGCGCTTTTTTGTTTTTAAGTCGGGATGATAGGATTCGAACCTACGGCATCCTGCTCCCAAAGCAGGCGCGCTACCAAGCTGCGCTACATCCCGTTGCGAATATCTATGTTACTACACAAAGGTTGAATAAATCAAAATTATTTTTCAAGAGAATATATAAAGCCCAAAAGAGAGGCGGAACTTCGCGCCGCCTCTCTTTTAGGCTTTTCGCGGTTCAGCTTTTGAGATCAGCTTGTAAAAAGTCAATAAATTGTTGAGCAGTGCGTCCTGATTGACCATTATTGCGAGTAGCCCATTGCAAAGCTCGAAAATTGAGATCGTCATCAAGCAATTCAATCCCTGCTCGTTTAGCTAAATGATGCACGATTTTGAGATAAATTTCTTGATCGGCGTTGAGGAAGGTCAATGTTAAACCAAAGCGATCGCTCAAAGACAATTTTTCTTGCATCGTATCCCAAGGATTAACTTCTTTCCGATCGCTAAGATCTCTCAGGGTAGGGCGATCGCTAAAATATTCTCGCAATAGATGGCGGCGGTTAGAAGTTGCATAGACTAATAAATTATTTGGCTGTGCGGAGAGGTTTCCTTCGAGCACGACCTTAAGAGCTTTGTAGTCTTCGCTTTCTTCCTCAAAGGACAAGTCATCCACAAAAATGATGAACTTCTGTGGGACTTTTCGCAAAATATCGGCAACGATCGGCAGATCTTTGAGATCGTTTTTGGCGACCTCGACTAGTCGTAATCCGCGATCGCGATAGGCATACATCAATGACTTGACCATCGAAGATTTGCCAGTGCCTCGACTGCCATAAAGCAATACATGTAAAGCGTGATAGCCAGCTAAAAAAGCTTCAGTATTTTTGTAAAGAGTTTGCCGCTGTGTTTCGTAACCAATGAGATCGGCTAGTTGTACCAAGTCAGGGTAGGCGATTCCTTCCAAATGACCTTTGCGCCAACGGAATGCTTCGTAATCCGTAAATATGCCTGTGCCTGAATGCCGATAGTAATCGGCTAATTCTGGTAAGAGCTGTGTCCAGTCATCGGTTGTTTGAAATTTAACGATTAGCGATCGCTTGGTTGCTGAGAGTTTTGTTAGATCGCTTGTTGATAAATGCCAACCCACGGGGCGATCGCCAAAAGCTTCAATAAAATCTACTAACTTGTCTCCACCCCAGAGACTGAGTTCTTCTAAAACTTGTAAATCATGCTTAGCTGCTGAGACTAACGAAATAGGCAGTCGATCGAGTTCTGTAGTTTGAGCTTGCTGACTGAAAGGATTATCAGATGTCAAGATCTGCGAAATTACATAATCTCTCCAGTTGTAGCCAGTTGCCGCTATCGCTCTAAACCATTTGCCATAGGCAAACAAATAGCTAAGCCGACGCGAGCTATTTTCATGTCCGTCTAAGGCGTAGTTTGCAA
>CAIJEA010000471.1 GCA_903819605.1 uncultured cyanobacterium
GCTGTCTATAACCAAATTACACCTGCGGCAGTTAAAGCTGCGATCGCTAATGCCCATCAATTGGATTTAAACTTAATTTCGGCTCAGAGAGCCAGGCAATGCTTGGATCGGTTGATTGGTTTTAAGGTTTCACCCCTCGTGCGACGGACTAGTGGTGGTAGTTCCGCTGGTCGAGTGCAGTCAGTCGCCTTACATATAGTTTGTCAGCGCGAACGCGAGATTAATAATTTCATAGCCCAAGATTACTGGTCGGTCTGGACGGAATATACCGAAGGCTTCAGAGCCTATTATGCGGGTATCAACGATATTGAGCCTGTGGGTGAAGATACTGCGGTTACCGACGACGCGGCGGAAACAGAACGAGAAGAGATCGTCGAATCAAAACAGGTCTTATCGGAAGCATCCGCGCGCGAAATTATTGAAGTTGCGCGACAAAATCCCCACACTGTCAAAGAATCTAAGGGAGTAACTGTTCAAAAATCTCCTCTTCCACCATTTATTACCAGTTCTCTACAGCAAGTTGCTTCCGTTCGTTTAGGGTTATCTCCCGAAGAGACAATGAAGGTTTCTCAAGAGTTATTTGAAGGGGTCGATCTCCCACAAGGTCGCAAAGGTTTGATTACCTACCATCGTACAGATAGCACCAGTCTTGCTCCTGAATTTTGTGCTGAAGTAAAGGAGTGGTTATCGAAACACGATCCTGATAATGTCCCTCAGAAAACTACCCGTCATCGGGAAAAAGCTAACGCTCAATCCGCCCATGAAGCGATTCGTCCTACATACTTGAGTATTCTCCCTGAAACTGTCAAACAGCATCTCAGAGATCGGCAATATCAACTCTACGAACTAATCTGGCTCAGAGCCGTTGCCTCTCAATGTACCAGTGCTCAGATCCAAAAAAGTCGCGTCATTATTCAGGCAGGTTCAACTCTATGGCAAACCAAGGGCAGCATTCTTACTTTTGCTGGTTATACCCGCTATTGGAACGACCTTGGCAAAGATAAACATCTCCCCGATCTAAAAGAAAGCCAGTTGTTATTTTTCTCGGATATTGGATGTACTCAGAAACAAACTCAACCGCCAGCTCGTTATAGCGAAGCCAAGCTAGTCCAAGTACTCGAACGTCAGGGTGTTGGCAGACCCAGCACCTTCGCCGCGATCGTCAAGACGATTAAGGAACGCTCTTATGTTGCACTCAAGGGTAAAGTGCTTTTGCCATCAGATTTGGGTATGTCTACCGATGCAGTTTTACACCAGACTTTTCCAGATCTCCTCAGAGCCGATTTTACGGCTGGGATGGAGACGACTCTAGATGATATCTCGGTCGGAAAGCTTGAGTGGCAAAGCTATTTGATTGGTTGGCACGAATCTTATTTTCAGCCGATGTTGGCGCAAGCATACACGCACTTCGGCGACGATTTGCGATCCTCTCATCGCCAAAATGCAATTTCTGATGTTGCTTGTCCTACTTGCGATCGCCCTCTCAGTAAAATCCCCTCCAAGAAAGTTAGTTGTGGGCATTTTCTCAAGTGCGAGCATGGCTGCGAAAACTTAGTCATGTTCTGGAGCGATCGCCGCGATCGATGGGAAGTTCCTCAACCCAAAACTGAGAATCCACCTGCGGATTTGACAGATTTTCCCTGTCCAGTCTGCCGTAAGCCCCTCGCGAGGATTCCTTATCGAAAAGATGGCGTTGATAAGGTGATGCTGAAATGTTCTGAGCCAAAAGCTTCCCAGCGTAAAGATCATGCTGATGTTATCTATTTCTGGACTGCTCAAGGCAAGTATTGGTCTAAAAAGTTTGGCGAACTTGAACTATCTCAATAAATCTCAAATCTGACTCCGTTTTACTTGCTTGTAGCTCATTAAAAATATTTTTTAAATTGATAGAGGATTATTTCGCAATGAAAGGCGATCGTAGGTTAATTCGCTGTTTTTTCATGGCTCTACTCTTGCTGACGTTTTTACTCGTATCGATAAACCCAGCAATGGCTGGTCTTCCAAATTGCTCAGACC
>CAIJEA010000472.1 GCA_903819605.1 uncultured cyanobacterium
AGTCAAGGGGCTTAAGCCCCTTGTTAGAGCTACTAAAACCTTCCAAGATGCTTAAGTTGTTTTTTCAAGCTGCCTAATGGGAGAAGAGAAAACTTCTTTTTTGCACCCACTCTCCCAATGGGAGAGTGGGCTTGGGGGTAAGGGCTATTGCATTACCAAATCGCGCTTTTGTCCATTTCGAGAATATTTCTCTCCCAAAATCTTTTGATATACTGCTTCATAGCCATCTGCCATTCGTTTCGCAGTGAAATTTATGAGCACATGCTCGCGACAAGCTCGCCGATCTAACTGAGCTGCAAGAGCGATCGCATCCACACATTCAGTGACAGTCTGACAGAGAAATCCGCTTACTCCGTGAGAAATCACCTCAGGAGCCGAGCCTAAACTCATAGCAATTACTGGTGTTCCAGTGACCATTGATTCAATCATCACCAGTCCAAAGGGTTCTTTCCATGTAATTGGGAATAGCGTCGCAACGGCTCCACCCATGAGAATACTTTTTTGATGGTGATTAGCCTCGCCTAGAAACTCGATTTGACTATCGTCAATATGGGGAAGAATTTTAGTCTCAAAGTATTCCAAATCTACAGTATCAACTTTCCCAGCCATCTTCAGATGCCATCCAGAGCGTTTCGCAATTTCGATCGCTAAATGCGCGCCCTTTTCAGGCGATATGCGCCCTAAAAAAGCCAGATACGGCGGATGTTCTGGCTGAGGATAAAAGCTATAAGTATTAGGAGCGATGCCGTTATAAACTGTAGATACATAGTTTAAGCCTAAATTAGTATCCCTTTGGGAATTAGAAATACTGATGAATGGTTGCTTCCGTACATGAGTAAACAATTTCTCGTTATCAGATGTAAAAACACCATGTAAAGTATGCACCGTAGGCGTTTTTACTAGATTGACATAGGGCAACGCTACACAACCAACATGAGAATGGATAATGTCAAACTTATCAGCGTTCTCATAAACACGACTCATATTCAGCATATCATAGATGTTTGGGTCTTTAACGCTGGTATCCAGACGTAAGGCTCTGGGATGCACGGATTCTAATTTGGCTGAGGTGTTAGAATCTCCTGACGCAAATAGAGTGACATCATGACCACGTTTGACTAATTCTTCGGTGAGTAAACTTACTATTAGTTCAGTGCCGCCGTAGGCGGGGGGAGGAACTTGTTCCCATAGTGGTGAGACTTGGGCAATTCTCATTTATGAATCTCCTGTCTATAAATTTTATCGCAGGCGATGATAACTTCTACATCTAAAGGTTGTTATCTTACTAAGGAGACTATAACTGAGCGATGTTTGAGATCGTGTATACCGAAATCGCTAGATTACTTGATTTGTATAGGAATGTATTGAAACTTGATAGAACTGATAATATTCATTGCTTTGTGCTTGATATTATCGCCATTGATAGTGAGCGATCGCTTCTAAAATACCTTGGGCATAATCGCTATCAGCAAAGTATACACGATCCTGCCCGCGCAATTTTTCTAATTCAGAACTATAGTTTCCTACTACTACTGCATTTGCTCCACTAGTCAACATTTGCTCATCATTTCCCGAATCCCCTGCTACTAGAATATTTCCCATTA
>CAIJEA010000473.1 GCA_903819605.1 uncultured cyanobacterium
CAAAAAAATTCCACAACCTTGTCTGGAAAATATCTTGATGTTATATTTTTACTGATTCCGACATAATTCAGCACTATATAGAAAGAGGAAGTTTATGAGGGCGTTGACACAGCGATCGATCGGGACAAAGATTCAAGACACTCTCTTTCTACTCAAGAATACGTATTCTCTGTTAGGTCAAAATCCTGCATTATTTAAGCCTGTAACGCGGATCGTTTTAGTATCCCTTATTCTGACCACGCTCTTTTGGGGATCGTTGCTATGTTTTTTTTTTAGAAACTAAGACGTTTGTAGTCATCGGCTGTGTAGGGATGCTGATTGCTTTTGTCCTGTACGTTTGGAGCTTTTTTTATTTTACAGAACTAAAGCTTCGTCTGAGTTGGTTAGCCTGTACGACTGCCTGCGGTACTAAACCAGCCTTCGAGCAATCACAGAGAATGGTGGAAAGTGTAGGTGGCAAAATCCGAATCCTTGCATTTCTCGATATGTTTTTTAAATATCTAGGATCTCTTCGCGATTCGGATGAACAAGGAATATGGGGAGCAATCAAAAGTTTCTTAATTAACCTACTGATTGAGGGGGCTGTGGAAGCTTGGGATTTGGTGAATCACTATCTTATTCCTGCGATCGCAGTGGATCGATTGACTCTAAAGGCGGCAGTTGTCCAAATTAAGGATTTGCGAAATCATGTACCTTCCGTTTTAATGGGTGTGTTTGGTATTGATTTTGTCGGAGATGTCATTATTTGGATCGTGGGACCTTTGTATGGAATTCTAGCTTTGCTTGCGGTTGGGTTAATTGCTCTACTTAATAATGCTCACGTGGTAGCACCAATTATTATTTGTCTTTTTTACATAGGGGCAATATCGCATCGGATTCTTGATGCTGTGGTCGAAGCAACTAAAATTATATATTTCACATTGTTTTACACGGTGCTGCGTCATCCCGAACAGATGGATGCTGGTATGAAGCAGAAAACTAATTCCTTCTTGAAATTTAATGACGCTGTAAAATACTCCTAAATTTATCGCATGACAGAGAATGCATACAGTGACTTGCTTTCAAAAAATCCTTTGTCTAAGCTCCAAATAGAGAAAGACGGCGCTTCGCGCCGTCTTTCTCTATTTGGAGCGAAAATAGCTGTAATAAAATTATTGCTATCAACATTCCTCAACTACACTTCTCCTTTCATTACCATTTCCCCAGTGGGTTCTGGCATGTCTTTGTTTGGCTCAATGGTGATTATCACGGTAGTAGATTGCTTGAGAGCACTACCTAAAGGTACTTTTAAAAAGACTTTGCCTTGATCGTCGGGACGAAACTGAGCGCAGTCTACCTTTTTGCCATCAACGATCGCCCAAAGTCTGTAGCTATTTTCTTGAGGAATTGGCATTAGATTCTGGATGCTGATCATCGCCGTTTTTTCGGTAGGCGCGATCATCACGCTACCTGTTGCCGCTGGAATTGCCCCCATGCCCTTGAGTGAAATCATCCGATTATCTGCATTTTGTAACATCGCGACCGCTTGACGATATTTTTGTAGTTCTACTTGATTTGTGGCGATTTGCTGACGCATTTGATAATTGTCAAAACCCAAGCCAAATAGAGCGATCGCACTAATACTACCTAAGCCAATCCATGCTAATTTCCAGAAATTTCTACGGCGAGGCGATCGCTTAATTTTTGCTATTAAAGGATCGGGATCTGCTGCCAAAGGATCTCCTAGAGATACTTCAATATTTGGAGGAATAGCTGCCGCCGCAATGCGATCGCGTAGATCGCTTGGTGGATAACTTTCACTTAATCCAAGTGGAAGCAGCGCTAAAGTTTCTTGTAAGCGATCGATCTCAGTAATTATCTCTGGATGTTCAGCAATTAATTGGTGCATTGCTGTCACCTCTTCAGGTTCTAGATCTCCTAAAACATAACCTGCTAATAACTCTTCCCAATTATGGGGATAATTTTGTTTTGACATAATTATTTTAATTTCACTCCAACGAATCCTTCAAACTTTCTCTCAATCGAATCAATCCATTGCGCGCCCAAGACTTGACCGTTCCCAAAGGCGTATCTAGAGCTTTAGCTATTTCAGTTTGACTGAGACCGTCAAAATATGCCATTTCTAAAACTTGGCGATGCTTGTCAGGCAAATTTGCCAAGGCTGACTTCACCTTTTCTGAACGTTCGACAAGTGACGCATTTTCCATGAGTGATGAGGTGTGGGTTTCATGTTGTGAAGAAATGCTCTGCTCCCATTTTTGTAGATGCTGTTGTTGCGATCGCGTTTTTCGGAGGCGGTCAATTGCCCTAGATCGGGTCAGGACTGATAGAAAAGTGGCGATCGAGCCACGTTTACTGTCATAGGTAGTATTGCGGCTGAGCAGAATAAAAATTTCTTGAGTGAGATCTTCAGCTTCTTGCTGACTACCCAAAATCCTTAAAGATACGCGGTAAACTAACTCACCATAGCGATCGTAGAAGATACCAAAAGCTTGACTGCTTCCCGATCGCCAAGCTTGCAATATTTCCACATCAGTTTGCTCGAAGAGTTTCATAGTGTTAGAAAAATAGCAAAAATGACGACTGCAAACGTTTAGAAGTGGTGGCGATTGGTGTTGCCTCTACTAAAACCCAAAATTTAGTATTATCCAAATATTAATTTGCCAACTCTGTTAATACATACGCATCCTAAACGAAAATGGATGAATTTAAAATCATAAAGTCTAAAATAATGGCGATACAGAATGCTGCCATTATTTTTAGGGCTTTGATTTGCCCCAACTAATAGCAATCCTAAATGGTTTGTAGAAGAGTGCACCTGAAGGGTTCGCTCTTCTACAAACTTAGAAAACTACAAATGATTTAGGATTGCTGTAGAAGTTAGAATGGCTGGTACGAATTGTTATCCAATTGAAAATAAACCTATAAGAGAAAGCCCAGATTATGTTTTTGACTAATGCGATCGCCAAGTATTTTTCAGAGAGACATTTCCCAGCAATCTCTTTTTTTGACGCTCCTTTGCCACTTTTAGCAACAGCCGCAGCCGAGAATGTCCCAATCGTTCTCTCAGGTGTATTGATGAGCTTAGTCGCGATCTATCTCGCTAGTAAAATCGGGGCAGAGGTAGCCAAAAGGTTTGATTTACCTCCTGTATTAGGTGAACTGCTTGCAGGAGTATTTATTGGAGTATCGTCACTGCATCTGATTGTTTTCCCTGAAAATGGTCTAACAGCATCAGATTCACTAGTGATGCTAGGGCTGCGATCGCTAAATCATCTCACTCCCGAAGCTTTCACTAATGTATTTCAATCGCAAAGTGAGTTTATCTCGGTAATGGCAGAGTTGGGGGTCATCATCTTGCTATTTGAAATTGGACTTGAATCAAATCTACATGACTTAAAAAAGGTAGGAATCCAAGCTGTATTAGTGGCTTGTGTTGGCGTTGCTGCTCCGTTTGCAATAGGTACAGTTGGGCTAATGACGATCTTTCATGTGGCGGCAATTCCTGCGATTTTTGCAGGTGCAGCGCTTACTGCTACTAGCATTGGTATTACATCCAAGGTTTTATCGGAACTTGGACAGCTTAAATCTACTGAGGGACAAATCATAGTTGGGGCTGCTGTAATTGATGATGTGCTAGGGATTATTGTCTTAGCAGTAGTAGCAAGCTTAGCTAAAACGGGGGAAATCGACGTTCTTAATGTGTTTTATCTGATTATTAGTGCAACTGTCTTTTTGATTGGTTCTATCCTTCTGGGTGGCTTTTTTAATAAGAGTTTTGCCGCTATTGTCGCGAAGTTAAAAACCCGTGGCAGCATTGTGATTCCTGCATTTATTTTTGCCTTTTTTATGGCGTTTATCGGCAATGCGATCCATCTTGAAGCGATCTTAGGTGCTTTTGCTGCTGGATTGGTTCTAGATGAAAGCGATGCTCGTAATGAGTTGGATGAATTGATTAAGCCTGTAGCCGATTTGATTGTGCCGATTTTCTTTGTCACTGTGGGTGCAAGAGCCGATCTAGGTGTCTTAAATCCTGCGATCGCTGAAAATCGTGCTGGTTTATTGATTGCGATATTTCTGGTTATTGTGGCGATCGTAGGCAAAATGGTAACTGGGTGGGCTGTTTTTGGTATTCCCAATATCAATCGTGTGGCGATCGGTGTGGGGATGATTCCTCGTGGTGAGGTGGGATTAGTATTTGCAGGGATTGGTTCTGCTAGTGGTGCGATCGATAAACCATTAGAAGTATCCATTATCATCATGGTGATTTTGACAACCTTCTTAGCCCCGCCATTTTTACGCCTCGCCTTTGGGCAGCCTAAGCCTGCTGGTGAATAATCTCTTTGGAATTTTGAAGATTTTAAAAATTGATTCGTAAAAGACTTGATGATCGGGCGATCGCTAAGTTACTCAAAATCGCATGGTGGAATTGGGGCATTGAGAAGATTACTAGAAATCTGGCTCGAATTGTGAGCGCTGATATCGAAGCCCTGCAAACCTGTGTTTAAGTTAGAGCTAGCACAATGTTACATAAAATACAAAAAACTGATAGATAAAGAAATATTGATTATGATCAAAACAACGCCAAACTAAACGTCAAAGAGGCTTAAATGATTTCTACGAATAGCAAGATAGGCATCATCGGCGCAGGGACATCGGGGGCTTATCTTGCCAGTTTACTTATTCAAGAAGGATTTCAGGTTAGCTTATTTGAGAAAGCTCCAGTAGTCCGTACCGATGGATGTGGCATTCTGATCGTCCAATCGGGAATGAAAGCACTACATGAGGGCAATCCCAAAATCACTCAAAAAATTATTGAAGCTGGTAATCCTGTTAAATTATTTGAGTTCCGTAATCTTAAGGGGGGATTCATCAATTCAGAAACTGTTACCTATACTGAAGACGAACTACCAGGAATGCTAGTTCACCGCAAAGCAATTTTAGAAGCAATTCTTGATACTTTACCGACCGATCGGATTCAGTTTAATGCTCAATTGTCGGCAATCTCTCAAACCGATCGTAGCGCGATCGCCCATTTTAAAGATGGCAGTCAATGGGAAGGAGATTTAATTATTGGTGCGGACGGGATTCTATCTAAGGTGCGTCAGTCTGTCATTCCCAATGTTGAGCTTAACTATCTAGGGGATCTCGTTTGGCGCGGAATTGTTGAAGATCGTAGCTTCTGTCCCGAAGGAAACTTTTTTGTTTATGTACGTGGTCGTGGCATTTATGCAAACTTCTTTCATATTGACGATACTCATACGCATTGGGGATTCTTTATCGAAACAGAACAAACGGATGCTGAGAAGGGAATACTACAGCCGACTAATACAACTATTCCTGCTCAAGAATTAGCGAAACTTCCAGAAGATGCACGGAAAGTAATTGAATCAACCCCTTTAGAAAATATGATTTGTCGTTACTCCTATGATATCGATCCCTTACCACAGTTATATGATGGGCGCGTTCTTTTAATTGGTGATGCGGCTCATGCGAAGAGTTCTACTCGCGCTAGAGGCATGACTTCAGGATGGGAAGATGGTTTGTTGTTAACTCAATATTTAAAATCTAGCGTCAGTATTTCCGAAGCTCTCGATAAATACCAGACTGAGAGATTACCAATTGTCCATGAATATCAACGCACTAGCCGAGAAGTAAGTCAAAAAATCGGTCGTCGTTAATACATCAATTGAGTGCGTCCTAAAGGGGCGCACTCAATTGATATGAAGATACAGAATTGTTTAGAAAAAACAAATTAAATGATTACAACCTCTGAAATTGCACCAAATTTAGAACAGGTTCCTGAAATATTTACCCGTCATATTGGCACTTGGAAAGGCGAATATATTAAAACCGATCGGCAGGGACATTTTTCACGCAGCTTTGTCGGCAGCTTTACGATCGCGATCGCAGGTAGTAGGTATCAACAGGTGAACAAGTATGAATACGCCGATGGTTCGCGCCTTCAGCTTGATTTTGAAGGATACTTTGAAGATCGAATTTTGCAAATGCGTTCGAGTAGTTATACTGATTTTTCGGCGATCGCGTGGGATGCTGGGCAGGATTTAGTTTGCTTTCGGGCAAATAAAACTCAAAATGACGCGCTCATTACATTTATAGAAACAATGACTTTACTCGATGACAATCATCGCATTCGCAGCACCCAAGCCTTTAAAGATGGCGTTTTTGATGGGATTTCCTTTATTGAGGAAATGCGGATTGATTAACTAGAACCAATAGCAATTTGTAAAAGTACTGCTTTGCAGTACTTTTACAAATTGCTATTGGTTCACTGATCGAAAATTGCTGGCATAATAGCGATACTGCGATCTATTGCCGAAATCTTGAATCAATCCTACTTTCAGTCCGAATATTTACTGTTTAATCCAACTACACCAGACCATGATGCGGTCAATATTGTTTTTGCATTCCCAAACACCTACACCGTGGGGATCACCAGTTTAGGCTATCAAGGAGTTTGGGCAAACTTAGCTACGCGATCGCAAGTAAATGTCAGTCGTTGGTTTACCGATGCCCATGAGGATTTACCGCGCCAGATTGAGATATTAGGATTCTCTTTTTCATGGGAACTTGATTACGTCAATATTCTTGCTGCTTTAAAAAAGTTTGACATTCCCATTGATACCTGCGATCGCACTGATGAGCATCCATTAGTATTCGGCGGGGGACCAGTTCTCACCGCCAATCCTGAACCCTTCGCCGCATGGTTTGATATTGTTCTACTCGGTGATGGCGAAGAATTAATTGGAAACTTCCTCAAGGCTTATCAAGAAGTACGTCATGCAAGTCGTGAAATAAAATTGCGTCATTTAGCAAAACTAGATGGAATTTATGTTCCCCAGCTTTACGAAGTTACCTACGAATCAGCCGATGGTGCGATCGCTTCCATTCAATCCATAGATTCCGATATTCCCGCAATAATCCATAAGCAAACCTATAAAGGAAATACACTATCAGCTTCAACGGTCGTTACGGAAAAAGCAGCATGGGAAAGTATTTTTATGGTGGAAGTGGTGCGAAGTTGCCCAGAGATGTGTCGCTTCTGTTTAGCCAGTTATCTCACGCTTCCATTTCGGACTGCTAGTTTAGAATCAAGTCTGATGCCTGCGATCGCTAAAGGGTTAGAAGTAACTAAGCGATTAGGATTACTCGGTGCATCAATTACTCAACATCCTGAATTTGATACATTGCTGGATTATCTCGCGCAACCAAAGTTTGATGATGTGCGATTGAGTCTAGCCTCAGTCCGCACTAATACATTAACCGAAAAATTAGCGCGAATTCTCTCTACCCGTGATAGTCGCTCCGTTACCATTGCGATCGAAAGCGGTTCCGAACGTTTGCGAGAAATCATTAATAAGAAACTGCATAATGATGAAATTACACAGGCGGCAATCAATGCTCAGGCAGGTGGTTTGAAGTCGCTTAAGCTCTATGGTATGGCAGGTGTGCCCATGGAAAATGATGACGATATCGAACAAACCATCGAAATGCTAATTTCCCTTCGCAAAATTGCTCCAAAATTAAAGATTACCTTTGGTTGTAGTACCTTCGTTCCTAAATCCCATACACCATGGCAGTGGCAGGGAGTCAGCACTACGGCGGAGAAAAAAATGCAGTATTTCCGTAAAAAGCTATTACCAAAAGGGATTGATTTCCGCCCTGAGAGTTACAAAGATTCGCTTGTGCAAGCGCTCATTTCTAGAGGCGATCGCCGCTTGACTAAATTACTGATTTTGGCTTGTAGCTATAGTGATGGGGATGTGCCGAGCGATGGTTCCTATAAACGAGCCTTTAAGGAACTGCGCGGACAGTTACCGCCCCTAGCTTGGTATGTACATGAGGATTGGAATGTTAATCAAGTTCTACCTTGGCAACATCTTCGTAGTGCTTTGCCTGTAGAGACATTAATCAAACATCGCGAAACTTCTTTCGCCCATTAAAACTAGAGGCAGCACTTAGTGCTGCCTCTAGTTTTAGGATTGCTCGTTTTGTTGTCTTCTTCTCTCTGCTAGACGCATTAAGATTTCCGTATGTACTTCGCGAGTGATGGGATAAAAATATGCCAAGGCTAAGCCAATAATTAAAGCGATCGTTGGCAG
>CAIJEA010000474.1 GCA_903819605.1 uncultured cyanobacterium
CGTGGCGATTTTCTGGCAGTTGCTATTAGTGTATTTAGCTAAGCCTATTGATGCTGAAGCTAAACGCGGCGAAGTTCATTAAAATAGAAAGCTCAAATAAAGGCGGCGCGAAGCGCCGCCTTTAGCTAAAAAGATTCTTTTTAGCGACCAATACCAATGTATTTATATCCTAAAGCTTCGAGGGCTTTACCATCAAGGAAGTTGCGGGCATCAATAATTACTGGATGCGCCATCAAGGTCAGCATCTTGGCGTAATCAATTCCTAGAAATTCTTGCCAATCCGTTACTAAAACCACAGCATCACAGCCATCCGCTAAGCGTTCTAGATCCGTCTCGACAATCACATTAGAAAAGCCTTGGCGTAATCCAGATTGTGAAACCAATGGATCATAGGCTTTAACTCTGGCTCCCAATCGACTAAGTTGATCGATCAAAGTCAATGCAGGTGCATCGCGCATATCATCCGTATCAGGCTTAAAGGTCATTCCCAATAGACCAATCGTTTTTCCCTTCAAAATTTTGAGTGCTTGCTGCAATTTCTCAACGACAAGGGTGCGCTGAAGCTCATTTACTCGCACACAGGCTTTTAAGATTTCTGTAGAATATCCATAGTCTTCAGCAGTGTAGATTAAAGCTGAAACATCCTTACCAAAGCAAGATCCACCCCAACCGATTCCCGCTTGCAAGAATTTGGAGCCAATGCGCGAATCTAGTCCAATTCCGCGTGCTACTTCCTTCACATCCGCTCCGACCCGATCGCAAATATTAGCGACCTCATTCACAAAGCTAATCTTGGTAGCCAGAAACGCATTCGCCGCATATTTAATCATTTCGGCTGAGTTCAAGTCAGTAACCACCACAGGTACTGGGGGCAAACTTTTATCAGTTGCAAAAGAGCGATCGATAATTGGAGTATAAAGCTCTTGCATCAACTTCAGAGCGCGATCGCTGCCACTACCAACCACAATGCGATCGGGATTAAAAGTATCGTAAACTGCTACACCTTCACGGAGAAATTCTGGATTACTAACTACATCAAACTGAATCTGATCAACATTACTCTTGGCTGACATACCATCCAGTACGATCATCCGAACCCAGTCCCCAGAGCCAATCGGTACAGTTGACTTATTGACGATAACTCGATATCCCTCGGTAAGGCTTTCGCCAATACTGCGAGCAACTGCTTCGACATAGCGCATATCACTACGCCCATCAGCTAGGGAAGGTGTACCAACAGCGATAAATAAAATCTCACCATGTTTAACACCTGCTGCGATATCAGTTGTAAATTCGATTTTCCCCTGACGAATTGACTCAGCTATAACTTCAGGCAACCCTGGCTCATGAATAGGAGATTGCCCAGACTTCATGAGCTTAACTTTCTCCTCGTTATTATCAACACAAATCACGTCATGACCAATGTAAGCAAGACAAGCACCTGTTACTAAGCCCACATAACCTGTTCCAATCACACAAACGCGCATACTGTATTACCTATTTAATATTGTGTTCTACTTCTAAATAAGCAGGAAAAAGCCTATTCAGCCGATACGTGATCGCGAAAATAAGCGATCGTCTTTGACAAACCTTCTTCTAATGGAACTGTTGGTTCCCAGCCTAAATGAAACTTTGCTCGTGAAATATCAGGCTGACGACGTTGAGGATCGTCTTGAGGCAAAGGTTTAAAGATAAGCTCAGCCGTTGGATCGATCAGTCTTTGAATAGTTTGAGCCAATTGTAAAATCGTATATTCCATAGGGTTTCCCAAATTAACGGGACCAATATAGTTGCCATTCATCAAACGAATTAATCCCTCCACCAGATCTGACACATAGCAGAAGCTACGAGTTTGAGAGCCATCTCCATAAATTGTGAGTGGAATTCCCTTCAGTGCTTGAACGACAAAATTACTTACCACCCGCCCATCATTCTCTAACATCCTCGATCCATGAGTGTTAAAAATACGGGCAACTCGCACTTCAACTCCAGATTGGCGATGGTAATCAAAAGTTAGAGTCTCTGCAATCCGCTTACCTTCGTCATAGCAGCTCCGAATACCTGTACAGTTTACATTTCCCCAGTAATCTTCAATTTGTGGATGAATTAAGGGATCGCCATAGACCTCAGAAGTTGATGCTAACAAAATCCTTGATTTCCATTTTTTTGCTAATTCCAGCATATTCAGCGTTCCCATAAAATTGGTCTTAGCCGTTTTTACTGGATCAAACTGATAATGTACGGGTGATGCTGGACAAGCAAGATGATAAATCCGATCGACATTGTCGATTTCAATTGGATTAACAATGTCATGCTCAATGAATTGGAAATTGGGATGTTCTACCCATCGGGCATTATTGATTTTTCTGCCTGTATAAAGGTTGTCAATACATACAACCGTATGTCCAGATTCCATTAAGCGATCGACTAAATGTGAGCCAATAAATCCTGCACCGCCAGTAACTATAATTTTCATGTTTATCTTGAAGGAATTATTAATCGAGAGTAGTTTAGTCGTTAGGATAAGCTTAGCTTAGGTAAACTCACCCTAACCCTAAAATTTAAATAGCTAATTGCGCCTAAAAGCATTATTGATTAGGGAGTACGGATTTATAATGTTGCCTAAGAATCGAGTCGTAGAGTTAATTAGACTAGAACCAAAAGATGGACGTACTACAATTACATCGCGATCGCGTAGCCCAGGATTAGATTCTTCATTCAATGGAAGATTTAAGTCGGCAACAAGATCTCGACGCATAATCGAGCCATCAGGATTAACTCGATAAAGTTCGACTGCTCGCCAATCTGCATCATTAGTTAAGCCACCCGCATAGGAAATAGCTTCTGTAAATGAACTATTAGGTCTGAGCTGTAGCGGTCCGGGACGGACTGCTTCTCCAACCACTTGAACAGTAATAGTGGTTGGAGAAAATGTCGCTTTAGCAACTTGTAAATAATCGCTTGGATTAGTTTTCTCTAAGCGAGGTACGGTAATCAAATCGCCATCCGTAAGGGTAATATCTTGACTAATATCAGCTTTTGTAATCAAATCCAGCAGATTTGCTTTGACAATTGTACGCTGCCCTTTATCGTTCAGTCTTGAAATTTGCACATTGCGAATATCGGCAATTTCAGTGACTCCGTTTGCCGCCTGCAAGGCGCGACTGAGTGTAACGGGACCACCACCTGAGGTAACACCAGCCGTATTAGTAGAACCTGTTAATCCTGTGGAGAGAACCCCACTGCGGGAATAGACTAGGGTTTGAGGACCAATACGATTTACTTCTCCTACGATCGCTACTTGAATGGTAAAAGTATCAGGAGAAAAGGTGGAATTACTGACTAGTCTCGACTGAGATGCGCTTGCCTGAGATAGTGGCGGAACGAGAATTGAATCGCCGTCTAGAATGCGGACATCTTGACTAATATCACCTTTTTCTAGTAAGTCTTGGAGATTAACCTTGATAATACGGCGACCTGCAACACCGTCACGGCGTGAAATTTGAATATTACTGATGTCTGCTCTTGAAGTAATTCCTGAAGCTGTCTCAAGTGCTCGAGTTAGAGTTGCCGCATTGCTAACAGCTCCACCAGTACCTACATAGTTTAAAAATCGTGGTCCTGGACGATTTACTTCTCCCACAATGGCAATATTTAGTGGACGAGGAGAAATTAAAGAGATGTTGACAATATTACGAACAAGAAAAGGATTCAATTTTTCGCGCAGTAAAGCATTTGCTTCATCCAGTCCTAATCCTTCCAATTTAATAGCGCCAATTAGTGAAATATTGATAGTTCCATCTGGAGCGATCGTCTGATTACCCGAAAGTTCTGGCACATTAAAAACATCAATCTTGATAGTGTCTCCTGCTCCTAACGTGTAGCGAAATGTGTCTTGAGATTCGCTGACATTTAGAGTCGGTACACCAATATTAATCTTTGACAATGGTCTGAGATTAGAGTTAGAAGGCTCTGGAGATGGTGGTGATTTTGCAGAGGATGGAACGGATGTTCTTTCAATTGTAGTGGTTTGTGCCCAACTAGGAAAAGGAGAACAAGCAATCAATGCAAATAGAATTAATTTGCCAAATTGAGATATATGCATAAAATTACTCCTTAACCAAACCATCTAATTATGAGAAACTGAATACCTGTCATAATATAAGGCTAGTTTTTACAATAATAGAGGCAGCTTTTACAAGATTTGGCAGTCATTGTAGCAGTACGTCCAATAGTTTATCTCAGTAATTTCCCCGAAAAATAATGCGATCGCCACAGGTTATTTATTTAGATGCAGTTGGCACTTTATTTGGTGTTAGAGGCAGTGTTGGTGAGCAATACGCCAAAATCGCGGCAAATTTTGATATTAAGATCGAGCCTGAGTTAATTAATCGTGCTTTTTATCAAAGTTTTCAATCTGCACCCCGCATTGCTTTTACTGATTTGTCCCAAGCAGATATACCAATCGCTGAATATGAATGGTGGCGATCGCTTGCCGAAAAAACATTTAGTCAGACGGGGGATTTAACAAAATTTTCGGACTTTGAGGTTTTTTTCAAATGTTTGTATGCTTACTTTGCTACTGCGGAGCCTTGGGTTGTGTATGAAGATACTCGAATAGCTCTAGATGCATGGCGACAGCAAAATATTAACCTTGGATTGTTGTCAAATTTTGATAGTCGTATTTATTCGGTAGTGCAATCTCTAAAACTAGAGCATTATTTTGACTCGATCACTATATCTACTGAAGTTGGGGTCGCAAAGCCCGATCCCATTATTTTTCAAGCAGCGCTAGTAAAACATCAGATCGAGCGATCGCCCGATCTGGCTTGGCATATTGGCGATAGTTTTAGCGAAGATTATGAAGGGGCATCGACACTAGGTATCAATGCATTTTGGCTAAATCGAGATCGCCAGCCTACGACTAATCCTGCTAAACTTGCAGCCCGTTCAATTGATAAGTTAACAACTCTTTTACAGTAAGTAGTGCAAAGTGCCTCCTACCAATAAATTCTATGTTTACTGGACTCGTTCAAACCATCGGTATCATCGAACAGCGCGATCGAGATCGTCTGGCGATCCATTGTCCCGATCTAGTTGCCAAAATCGCGATCGGCGATAGTGTTTCTGTGAATGGAGTATGTCTCACGGCAATTTATATTTCTGATACTAACTTTGTCGCTGATGTCTCACCAGAAACTTTGGGGCGAACTAATCTGGGCGATCGCAAATTAAAGTATGTCAATCTCGAAACAGCCCTAGCTGTTGGCGATAAAATTGGTGGTCATTTTGTCTCAGGACATATTGATGGCATGGGCAAATTAAGCGATCGCGCACTTATTGGTAATTCGTGGGAGCTATGCTTTGAGGCAATTCCTGAAGTTGCACGTTATATCGTATTTAAAGGCAGCATAGCCATTAATGGTATCAGTCTTACAGTTTCCTATTGCAATGACTCGGGCACCAATTTTCGAGTTGCAGTCATTCCTCACACCTATGACCATACAACTTTAAAATATCTTGATCTTGGTAGTTCAGTGCATCTAGAGGGCGATTTACTTGGTAAATATGTAGAAAAATTTCTCAAGGTTAGTAATAATCCTAACTTCTCTCATAATAATTTAATTACCCCTGAATTTCTGATTGAGCATGGTTGGTAGTTTTTAATAATCAATTGCTATGGATGTAAATGCAAAATCAAATTTCAGATGATGCTGATCTCAGGGATCGCTTTGTTCCACTCATCGATCCTACGACCGAAGCTAACGGGCAAAAAGTTTATGACTATGCTCTAGAAGGATTGCGAGGGCTGGCAGCCATCTGGGTTGCTTATTCGCATATCTTTTTTTATAACTTTAAGATCGATCCTGCCTATCATCCAGCATTTTCCTTTGGGTATCTTCTAAATGCGGCTCATGGAGGCGTTTTAATTTTCTTCGCACTTTCTGGCTATGTAATCGGACTCACCAATCGATTGCCTTTTTCAAAAGCCAATGCTATCAAATATCTCCTCAGAAGATTCATTCGCTTATATCCAATCTATGTAATTGCCATTATTCTAGGAATTATTGCAGCACCAACTGATACATGGAAAACAATTTTAGGGAATTTCTTGTTTCTGCAAGCAGGAATATCCGCATTACTAAGTGGTAATGGAGTGCTATGGACTTTACATTATGAAGTGGTTTACTACATTGCTTTTCTGGCGATTTGGTATTTTCGTCCCAAAATTATTCCACTGATGATTGGTTCATTGATAGTTGCTTGTCTATTTCCTTGCATACCATTGATTCCACCCATTATTTCAGGCTATGCCGCAGGTTGGCTATTTTGGCTATTTGGACTCTGGCTTGCTTGGAAAAAGCCACGATCCGAGTCTTTTTCAAAATTTCCACTATTTACTTATATCCTGCTTTACATCGCTACAGACAAACTATCAATTGGTGAGTCTTTACTAAGCAATTTGGGCTTGACATGGCTCAGACTTGCAGAAATCAATATTACCGATTTTGTCTACTTCCCTCTTTGTGCTTTGCTATTTGCTTCACTGACTAAGCGCTATATTCCTTACTTACGGTGGCTAGGTACGATCGCGATCGCTTTACCCATCTTTCAAACTAGCTATCTCGTAGCTACTGGCAAGCTATTTACCGATCAAGGTTTATTGTTCGCATCTATACAGATGATTTTAGGGCTAGCAATCTTTGGTTGGAATATCAGTTCTAATATCTTCTCCAGTTTTACTTTCTTTGGCAGTATTTCCTACGGCATCTATGTTTTTCACATGCCAATTATGAATTTCATGCAAAGAATTTCTGTTTTTAGTGGTTCGCCTATCACCTTTATCCTCCGTGTATTGGTTTGGGCAGGAGTAACCATTGGCATTTCCTACATTTTGGAACTAAAGGTGCAGCCTATCCTCAAAAGATGGTTTCAGCAAAGAGTAATCAATCAAATTTAAATCAGGATCTAGAGATTAGGATAGGCGACGCTTAAGGTCGCCTATCCTAATTTAAGAGATGCTCTTTGACGGAAAAGGTAGCAGCAATTTATGAATTGCTGCTACCTTTTTTGCTTTTATTTAATTTGCGTTCCTTAAAATGAAATAATGCTTTTTGTAAACTTTTTTACAATTGCTTAACATTTTCACGAAAATCATGGAACGTACTTTTTTGGCAGTCAAGCCCGATGGCGTACAACGTCACCTAATCGGAGAAATTATTCGTCGTTATGAAACCAAAGGCTTTAAGCTCGTCGGACTGAAATTGCTGCAACCAACCCGCGAACTAGCTGAAAGCCACTATGCTGTTCATAAAGAAAGACCATTCTTCGCTGGATTAGTTGACTTTATTACCTCTGGTCCCGTTGTAGCGATGGTATGGGAAGGCGATGGAGTAGTTGCTTCAGCCCGTAAAATTATTGGCGCTACCAACCCTCTCACTGCCGAGCCTGGAACAATTCGTGGTGATTACGGTGTAAACATTGGACGTAATATCATTCATGGATCTGATGCGATCGAGACAGCTCAAACTGAAATCGCACTTTGGTTTAAGACTGAAGAATTAGTTGAGTGGAAGCCTAGCTTAACCTCTTGGATTTACGAATAGTCATAAAAGCAATAGCAAGACAACATTTTGTCAAGTATTTAATAAAGGAGGCGCAAAGCGCCTCCTTTATTTATTGAGATAGAGATATGGGAGGCGATCGCCACCTTACTTTGGGTAGAAAACCTATCTCCCCCCAGAGAAGTGTTGACAATTCTTAACAATTTGATATATTTGTATATATAAGCGCAAGCTTATAGTCAAAACAAACTTTAAACTAAAGCAGAACAATGACAACAGCAGTACAAAGACGCGAAAGCGCGTCACTGTGGGATCAGTTTTGCAACTGGATCACCAGCACCGATAACCGCCTATATGTAGGTTGGTTCGGCGTAATCATGATCCCTTGCTTACTCTCCGCCACAATTTGCTTCATCATCGCCTTCATCGCCGCA
>CAIJEA010000475.1 GCA_903819605.1 uncultured cyanobacterium
AGAACTAGAGCGAATGTCTAAATAAATGTAAGCACTCACACATGCTCTAAAAGGGAATTCAAAATATGTTTCGCAATCTCAAACGAAACTTGGCGATCGCAATTCTATCGGTGGCTGTAGGGGGAGTCGCAATTCCAGCTATTGTTTCTGCTCAGTCCTCTACAGTGCAGGGAACTACAACTGTTGCACAGAAGCATGAAGGTGGAGCTTTTAAACAACTCAACCTGACCGATGCACAAAAGCAACAACTCAAAACCATCCACGAAAACGCTAAACAGCAAGTTGAAGGTGTATTGACCGATGACCAACGCGCTAAACTTGCGGATGCTATCCAATCTGGCAACAAGAAGGGTGCAATGAGATCGTTGAACCTTACCGCCGACCAAAAACAGAAAATCCGTGACATTAACAAGAGTGTCAAGGAACAAAGCCTTGCTGTTTTGACACCTGAACAACGCAATCAACTACAACAAATGAGAGCGGCGCACTCAGACAAATAACTATTTTTGGAGTTGGCATTACTTTTTAATGTCAACGCTAAGAATCGTATAAAAGTTGCCAGATCGGTCTGTACTGATGTGGCAACTAAAATTTAAGTATTTAGTTAAAGATTATATCCTTTACTTTTCTTCCTATATAAAAGGATTTTATATGTATCCAAGAGGAATTACTTACAAATAGTATCTAACAGTTGTGACCACTCGACATTGCTTACCTAACAAGGCAGCCTTCAAAAAGAAGGCTGTCTGATTGTGCAAAAAACGATCCCAAATTGTCTTGGTAACAAAAGCAGGGATTACGACTGTAGACAAAACCCCAGGATGTTGAGACTCATAGTCATGAACGAAATCCACAATTGGCGATACTACTTCTCGATAAGGGGAATCTAAAATCACTAGAGGAATATCAGCCTCAAACTGTTGCCATTGATTCTGTAATTTTTCTCGGTTTGTAAATCCCGTATCAACATGTATAGCAACGATCTCATCAGCAATACTGCGAGCATAGTCAAGGGCTTCCAAGGTGCAACGGTTGAGTTGTCCAACAATTACAACTGCTGGATGGCTGATAGTTTCATTTTTTGGTCTGGGGGTGTAGATGTGTGGAGTTACTCCCTTAATACTAAGACGTTTGGCGATATAACGATAATGGTTCCTAATGCTAAGACAATAAAAAACGATCGTGGGAATTGCTATCACAATCAACCAAGCACCTAACATAAACTTTGTTATTACAATGACGGTAAGTACGATAGTTGTGGCAACAACCCCCATCCCATTGATCGCAGCACTAGTTTGCCAATGCTTTCCTCGCTCCTTAAACCAATGTACTACCATGCCTGCTTGCGAAAGGCTGAAAGAAGTAAACACTCCTACTGCATACAACGGGATAAGTTCATCAGTGTTGCCTTTGAACACAATTAATAGTAGAGCAGCCAAAACGCTTAGAAAAACAATTCCATTTGAGAAAACTAGCCGTTCTCCTAAGTGGGAGAATTGCCGAGGCATAAAACTATCTTGTGCTAAGAGCGAAGACAATCTGGGAAAGTCTGCATAACTTGTATTAGCAGCTAATAAGAGAATGAGGAGTGTTGCAGCTTGGATGACATAGTAAAACCAAGCAAAAATTGGGACATCCAGAATCAGATGCCCTAATTGAGAAATAACCGTTTCATTCTGCGATGGGTAAATATGATAAATAGAGGCAAGATAAGTAATGCCTAGAAACATTAAACCTAGCAAGATGCCCATGTAGCGCATTGTGAGTCTGGCATTCTTCCATTCTGGGGACTTAAATGCCATTACACCATTAGAAATTGCCTCAACTCCTGTCATTGCCGTGCACCCACCCGAAAAAGCACGCAAAATCAAAAATAATGTTAAGGAACTTATAGAGTTCTCTAAACCTGAAGGTGCAGCAACTGGTACAACTTGTCCTAAAAGTTGTTTCACTAAGCCAATTCCAATCAATACAAAAATACTGAGAACAAAGGCATAGGTTGGAATCATAAAAAGTTGCCCCGACTCCTTCACTCCTCGCAAGTTAGCAACCATTATTAAGAAAGTGCAAAACAAGCATATCCAAACCGAAATAGGTTCTAAGGAAGGAAAGGCAGAAGTTAAGGCATCGATTCCAGCGGAAATACTTACTGCAACAGTAAGAACATAATCGATTAATAGGGCAGCTGCTGCAATTAAACTCGGATAGACACCAAGATTTTCTTTAGAGACAGTATAAGCTCCTCCTCCATTGGGATAGGCTCGGATCGTCTGCTGATAAGAAAGAACGATGATAGAAAGTAGTAAAACGATTGCTATGGCTATCGGCAGGGAGAGGGAGAGTGCTGCCCCACCAGCAAGAATAAGTACTGTCAAGATTTCTTGAGTCGCGTAAGCAACTGAAGATAAAGCATCTGAAGAGAGAACTGCTAATGCAGCTGCGTTACTGAGACGTTGTTCTGCATGAGCGCTAGTTGGAAGGGATCGTCCAATCAACACACGCTTGATTTTCGTAAAAAGAGCCATGAGCAAGGTAACCTACGGTAAGAGGATGTATTTAGATAATATTTTTGATTGCTACAGGGTATATGTGAAAAGCTGTAACATGGGTATCGAAATGCAATTTTGGGTATGATATCGATTCTTGTAAAACTTTATCACTATATGCTTAAGATATATACAGCAAAGTTTTCAGAGATTTTCATGTGTTTCTTGTCATTGTCCTCTACCAAATTTAGCCCTTGATTGCCTTAATCTGGCTTGCTTCGCCTGCCATCAAGTAGCCGTCACCAGTGAGAACATTGCAACCGAGGGATTTGCTTAAGAAAGTACAACCGCATAAAAGATTAGCCTTTCTCTAGGTTTTAGTTCTTGCAGTTTTTTTTAATTGTGGCAACAAATTTTTGCTGTTGCTCACTGTCTGCATTCTCGTAGTCACGATATGCTTTTTGATGTGACAATCCCAACTTTTTGAGAATGTCATAGATCCGACTGTCTTTCAGTTTTACTTCCCATTTCTGTTGAATCACCTCTTTAATTATCTTTCCTGTCCATATCTGTCGGTCAATACCATAGGTAGTTGGCTCCTGCTCTATTAGCATCACCTTCATTTCTGCTTTTTGCTCCTTACTTAAACTCTGTACTTCTTCCCGTTTTACCAATTTTGTCAATCCCTTCATACCCTACTCATCATACATATCTAGCCAAGTAGCTACACTCTCTCTGGCACAACCCACTTTGGCGATCGCTTCTTTTCTGGATTTCCCGACCTACAGATATTTGATTGCTTGTAGCCTTTTTCTAATGTACTGCTGATACTTATTCCATGACTTTTGACACTCTTCTTCATCTAATCCTTTGTTTTTCAGTCTTTCTAGTCGATCCATTTTTTCTTTTTGCTCCCTGCCTAATCTTACACTGGGAAGGGAGTATATATCCTATGTAGAAACAATGTCAGAAATGTATGGCTTATGTACGATCGCTCGATTGCGTCCTTGCTTTTTTGCTTCATACAGCGATTGATCGGCATACATAATCAGATCTTCTATGCTTGTTTCTATGGATGGAGTCATACTAGCAATACCGATACTCAAAGTAATGAGATCGCTCACTTCAGAATTCTCATGGGAAATGGCAAGTTCGGCGATCGCAGTTTGAATACCATTTGCAACTATTAGCGCTCCTTCTATATCAGTATTTCTCAAGATTACGGCAAACTCTTCACCACCATAACGAGCCACTAGGTCGGTCGGTCGCCGTGGAACTTTAGCGATCGCCTGAGCTACACGAATTAAACAATCATCGCCACCTTGATGACCGTAACAATCGTTGTAACGCTTGAAATAGTCAATATCGATTAGGATTAGGGCAAGAGAATTTTGTTCGCGTTGATGCTGCTGCCACTCTTGAGCTAGGTAATCATTAAAACGACGGCGATTGGCAATCTGGGTTAAAACATCTAAATTTGCAAGTAGTTCCAATTTTTGATTCGCTTCTTGTAAAGCAATTTCCATTTGCTTTCGCACTGTAATATCTCGAACTGTAATTGCAAAGCCATCACCGAGCTTCACTGCCACGTAATGGAACCAGCAGGAATCACCTGAAGCGTAGTATACATCACCATCTAAGGGATCTCCAGACTCAACAATTGCCACAAACTGATCGAACAAATTGAGCATGTTATGAGTAGCTAAAAACCGCTTAAGGAGCAATTTGCCAATAATTTCTTCACGATTTTTTTCGAGTATTTTTTCAATGATTGGATTAACTACCAAACATCGAAAATCTTTAATATTTCCTGTACTAGACTCTCGAACTGCTTGCATAGCGGCAATCCCATCTAGCGCACTATTTAAAACACCCGAAAGTAGTACTCTTGACTGATACAGTACATCTTCAATTTCCTTGCGTCTAGCAATTTCAGCTTGCAAAATTCGCTGCTGATTTTGAAGGATCAATTGAGCTTTTAACCTTGCCAAAACTTCTTCAATTTGAAAAGGTTTAGTGATATAGTCTACGCCTCCCACTTTAAATGCTTTTAATTTGTCAAAGGAATCGTCCAAGGCGCTGATAAAAATAATGGGAATGGTACAAAGATCGCGATCTCTTTTAAAAGCTTGACAAACCTAATATCCATCCATCTCTGGCATCTTTACATCTAAAAGAATTATATCTGGACGCTGCGATCGGGCAACTTCAATTGCTTTCATTCCACTCGCAGCAATGAAAGTATTGTATCCACGCATAGAAAGCAAATCGTTCAATATCTTTAAATTGTCTGGCAAGTCGTCTACTAATAAGATGTTTCCTTTTGCCTCTGGTTGAGAGTCAAAGTTCACTAAAGATTCATTAACTAGTTTATACATTTCGTACGAGACTAAGCCATTAGATACATTTGTAGGACTTACGCAAAAGAATGATATGTAGGGAAAATTCATGAATTGCTATAGTAGGGCAATCCTAAATAAGTCATGAAAAATAAAAGCCTATAACAAGGGGTTTAAGCCCTTTGACTTTCTCACAAATGATTTAGGATTACTATATAAGGTGCTGGTTTCAAGCTGTTGTTGCATAAGTTATAGTTTATCAATTTTAATCAAATTTATGATCTTATCAAGTTCAAATCGAAGTAAGCTTTTGTAAAAAATTCAAATATTACTATAGTAGTGCATCATACCTTGTCCAAAAATCATTACCTCTATATAACTGCTAAATTTATAGCAGTAGCCAGTTATGTTAGGACAAAAGCAAAACCCAGAGGAGAGTTGCAGCGCAACTCTCCTCTGGGTTTTATGTCTTAACTTACTTGGCTATATCTATATCTAAATCTAAGAAACTCGGTCGAATTAAAAATTTGCCTATTTCTTTGTCTACTAAATCGGTATTATAGAAATAGCGAATATTTGCAGGACTAATTTTTAACATTATTTCTACCTGTTTCATGTCCGCCTTTAATTTTCTAAATTAGCTTCTAAGAGGAATTTAAGACATGAAACTTATTTCTCTCTATGTCTGTATTTCTGGTGCATTTGCCATAAGTTACTTCTCTGCAACGCTTTCTGCAACAGCACAGATCGTTCCAGACAATACTCTGCCCGTAAACTCTATAGTAAATACAAGTGGACAAGTACAAACAATAGATGGGGGTACGACTAGGGGTGTTAATCTCTATCATAGTTTTCGAGATTTCTCAGTTCCCACAAATGGTACTGCTTATTTTAATAACGCCACCAATATTCAGAATGTTTTGACGCGCGTGACGGGCAACTCCGCTTCTAGTATTGATGGGACACTTAAGGATAATGGTAATGCGAATTTATTTCTACTAAATCCTAATGGGATTACATTTGGGGCAAATGCAAAGTTAGATATTGGTGGAACTTTTGTTGGAAGCACGGCAAATAATTTTAAGTTTGCTGATGGTAGCGAGTTTAGTGCTACCAATCCGCAAGCACCGCCTTTGTTGACGATGAGCATTATACCAGGTTTACAGTATGGTGCGAGCAATGTAGGAGCATCGATCGCCAATCAAGCTAATCTCTCCACACCACAAGATTTAATTCTCAATGCGGACAAGTTGGACTTGCAAGGGCAATTACAAGCAGGTCGCGATCTGATTTTGCAAGCACAAGATACAGTCAAAATTCGTGATAATGCAATTAATCCTTTCTTTGCAGTTGCTGGGAGAGATATCCTAGTTCAGGGAAACCAATCTATTGATATTTTTACTTTAAATCTTCCCAATAGTGGCTTTTGGTCTGGTGGCGATATGGTCTTGCGATCGCAAAATCCTGCGATCGGAGATGCTCATTTCTATACTGGTGGAAACTTAAATATTGAGAATCTAAATGGAACTCTCGGTAATTTACTCAGTCCCAACGATCCAGTAATTTTGGCAAATGGCAGTGTGAATTTAGGCAACTATACAGGAGCATCGCTGCATATTTTGTCAGGGGGAAGCGTTACGCTGGGCAATGTGACGATTATTGGAACAGGAGCAACTAGCACTACGATCAATCCTAGTAATACGACTCTATTTAATGCCACTAAAAGCTATGCCGATCTAGCCACATTCTATTTAACTGATTATCAGGCAATTAAAAATAGTGACGGCTCAGTTCAGAATGTCGTACCGATCAAAATCCCCATTACGATTGATGGGAGTCTTCAGGCAACTTTAGATGTGCGATCGGGAGTAGATTGGGCGCAGTTAGGTGGACTGCCCACTAGTCCAATAGTTGCCGGTATCGTTACTCCAATCCCTAGCTATACTAATCCTCCTACTAATGCCGACATTACGGTTAATGGCAATATTCAGATAGCTCAGCCGAGCGGACTAGTGTTATTGACCAGCCAGTTCGCTCCTAATACTTTACAAGGCAAAATCTCAACTCAAGTAATTAATACTGGTACGAATGCTGTCGGGTCTAATGCTGGCGATATTCGTATCTATGGACGTGGTGATATTGCCCTGAATTCAGATTTGATTGCCTACTCGGAGCCGAACGTTGGTAATGCGGGAAATGGTGGAACGATCGCCATTTCTTCTTATGCTGGCAATATTACAACGAGTGCTAATTTTTACACTGACTCTTTTACCACCTCTGGCAATACGAGTAATGTCGGTAAGATTTCTTTCTCTTCTTATTTGGGTAATATACTCCTTGATGATATATATTTTGAAGCTTCCTCATTCGCGTATTCTGGTAATTCAGCAAATGGAGGAGATATTTCTCTAACTTCTTATTCTGGCAATATTACGGTTACTAGTCCACTCTGGAAATCTCCATCGGTAGCCTCAGCATTAGGTTCTTCAGGCAATGGAGGATCGGCTAATTTTGCTACTTATTCTGGCAATATCCTGATCGAGAATGCCAGAAGCTACTTCGGAGGTACTGGTACTTACTTAGACACAGGTACTTACTCATATTCTAAGTCCTCAGGTAATGGTGGCATGATTTCTTTAGCTTCCAATTCTGGCAATATTTCACTGATTAATGCACCGTTAAACTCTTCTACTTCTTCCTATTCATTGTCTAAATCAGAATATGCTGGCAATGGTGGAGCAATTTCCTTGGCAACCTCTTCAGGAGATATTAACCTCAATGATTTAACTTTGTATTCTTACTCCTTTGCAAAATCAGCAAATGCCCGAAATGGAGGAGCAATTTCTTTGTATTCTGGCTCAGGGAATATTAATCTGAACAATTCTACATTGTCAGCTTACTCATTTGCGTCTTCGGCAAGTTCTCAGAATGGAGGAAGGGTATCTATCTCTACTCCCAATGGCAACATCGTCAGTGATTTAACCAGCTATATATTGTCGTTTTCAATTTCTAAATTAGGAGCGAGTAGTGGCAATGGTGGTGATATCAACTTAACTGCCAAAAATCAAATTAGCAATCTCGGTCTTTTTACTTCGTCAGCTTTTGGTCAAGCAGGAACAGTAAATATCAATGGGTTAGGTGATTTAACGATCGCTGGTCTTCAGGTAATTACTAGTAAAACTGTCAATTTTCCTCAACGCGCCTACGATATTAACGATCCGAATACTTTCATTACCACGATTTTTGGTTCTGGGCAAAATGGGCGATCGGGAGACGTAAAAATTACAGGATTAGGAAACCTCACCTTAGACAATACCCTGATCTTGAGTACAACCCAAGGAATTGACCCTGCTGGTAATATTTCCATCACCAGTCCTAACTTTATTACCTTCCAGAACAACAGTCAAATTTTGAGTAATACCAATAGTACTGGTAATGCGGGAAATATCAATGTTACCGCAGGTGAAGGTATCACCTTCAACAATAACAGTCAAATCATCGCTCAAACCAGCAGCAATGGCAAAGCTGGCAACATCAGCCTTGTTGCAGGAAATTCTATTCTATTTACGGCAGGAACAGGATTATTCGCCGACACAACACTGGGTTCTATAGGAAATGGTGGTAACATTACCATTGATCCACAGTCTGTTACTCTTCAAGATGGGGCAACAATCGCTGTTGGCAGTCTTGGCTCTGGCATTGGCGGGAACATTGCTATATCTGCTAATTATCTCTCCCTTCTCAATGGCTCCTCCATTACTGCTTCAACTGCTAGTACAAATGGAGGTAACATCACCTTAAATATCCCTTCTATATTACTGCTGCGCTACGCCAGTGATATTACTACTACCGCAGGCACAGCAGGTGCAGGTGGCAATGGCGGTAACATTAGCATTAAAGCAGGTTTTATTGTTGGAGTAAAAGGCGAAAACAGCGATATCTTTGCCAATGCTTTTACTGGGAATGGCGGCAATATCACCATCACTACTAACGGAATCTATGGGTTGAAGTTCCGTCCGAACCTAACCCCCTTTAGCGACATCACCGCTAGTTCACAGTTTGGATTACAAGGAAATGTCCTTGTTACCTCGCCTGAACTCGATCCTAGCCGAGGACTAACTACCTTACCGATCGATCTCATCGATCCATCTAAACAAGTTAGTCAAAGCTGTGCTGTCGGTGGCAAACTATCTAATCGCGAAAATCGATTTACAATTTCTGGAAAAGGTGGGTTGCCGAAGAATCCAAGTGATGAGCTTTTTAGTACTCAATCTCTTGTGGAGCTAGCTGAAC
>CAIJEA010000476.1 GCA_903819605.1 uncultured cyanobacterium
TAACATAACTGGCTTGCTATATATAGATTGCTACGGCGATACGATGCTAAGTTGTCATCTTGGTTGATGAAGGCTATCTAAGTCAAGGCTGTCAAAAAATTTTTTACCAAATCTAGAAAAATAAAGGAGTCTATTTATGAATTGGACTCTCTATTTTCTATGCATGTGCTTTTCCATCGGGCATAGTTGTGCCACTAAATATCGTGCCTACTGTACTGGCTCCACTAAGTTCAGCTCTAGTCAAAATAGCATCACTCAGATCGGCTCCATCTAAATTAGCTCTTACTAAATAGGCATCAACTAGACTGGCTTGGCTGAGATTTGCCTTATCTAGTAGCGATCGTGAAAGATCGCAACCTGTAAGAACGGCTTGAATCAATCCTGCATTACTCAAGGTTGCCATACTAATATTAGCCTTAGTTAAATTGGCTCCAAATAGGTTGATCAGACGGAGATTAGCATTTTTGAGATCAGCCTTGATCAAGTTGGCTCCTTTAAAATTCGCCTCGGTGAGATTGGCATTACTAAGATTTGCTTCAGTAAAAATTGCCCCGATCGCGATCGCCCCGCTCAGATTAGCCCCTTGTAAATTTACCCTTGAGAGAGTAGCTTCAGTGAGATTTGCACCAGACAGATCTACCCCACTTAGATCGGCTCCACTCAGGTTAGCCCCTCGCAAATCCGCTTTGCGTAAATTTGCACCACTCATAGTTGTGGGTGGATAGCCACGCTCTTCTCGCATTAAGGTCGCAGTTAAAATCGCACAGCGTAAATTTGCCCCTCGCAGATTAACGCTACGTAAGTCCGCTTCACTAAGGTTAGCATCCATTAAATTTGCAAGGGACAGATTTGCGCCAAATAGGTTAACCCGTTGCAACATAGCCCCATGCAGGTCTGCCTCAGTGAGATTAGCATTCATCATAATTGCTTGATTGAGGGTCGCTCCACCTAGTTTTGCTCCAGCCAAGTTAGCGTTATTGAAAGTGACTTTATTGAGATAAGCAAAGACTAAATTGGCACGTCTTAGATCGGCTTTAGTTAAGTTAATACCGATCAAATCACTATTAAACAGATTGGCATTAGCTAGATTTAAGCTAGCAAAGTCGCGCCGACCAGAAGCATAGTCTTTCAGAAATTTTTCTGCACTCATGAGTTTAAGATGCTGCTAAATTGCGGAGTGAGGCAAGATGTTGGAGGAAGTTGTCCTCCTATAATTGATGAATCGGCTCGGAGACTTGTCGGTTTTCGACTACAGGATTTTGATATGGTAGCGCGATTGTAATCCATGCTCCTCCAGTCTCAGGATGATTTTTTGCAGAAATAGAACCTTTGTGGAGTTGAACGATCTGATAAGCGATCGCCAAACCTAAGCCACTACCACCACGATCTAGTCCTGACCTAGTACGTGATGGATCGATTCTATAAAAGCGATCAAAGATATATGGCAAAGACTCTTCAGGGAAGCCATCTCCAGAATCAATTGTTTCTAAATGAAGACTGGAGTTAATCACACTGGTTTTGATAGTAATGCATTGGAGCGCAGGACTGTGCTTAATGCTATTTTCTAACAAATTGAGCAAAAGTCGATAAATGCGTGACTCATCAACCCACATAATTAACTGTTCGTCACCAATATATTTAAGACTGACTTGTTTGCGGTTAGCAATTGGTTCGAGGGTAATCCAGACCGATCGCACTAAATCTGCCAAATTCACTTCTCTCAACCGCAAAATTGGCTCAATGCCCACATCCATTTGACCAAGATCGAGCAAGTCTTTAACCAAATTGGTAATCCGATCTACTTCGCTAAGCAGACGCTCCACCCAAATTCTGGCTGATGGATCGACTCGTGGCTCAATAGTCTCAGCAACTAGACGAATCGAAGTAAGCGGCGTTTTTAACTCATGGGCAACATCTGATGTCCAGCGATCGCGCTGTTGAGCGATGGCGATCGCTTCTTGGCGATCCTCCAAAAAAATACCGATTTGACCATTATCAAGGTCGATACTGTGAGCACGAATTGGTCTGCCAATTTGGGGCACAGGATCGGCAGGATCGGGAATGGCAGGGTGAAAGACCCAATCAACTTGAGAACCTGCACGATGTATTCGCGTCTGTTCGACTAGATAATCGAGTTCATAGGATCGAATTAGTTGCAGTAAAAATGGTTTACGAACCAGACCGTGTTGTCGATTAGATATGCCCATCATTGTTGCCGCTTGTTGATTGCATACGACTAAGCGATTATCTCGATCAACTTGGATATAACCAATGGGAGATGACTCGACAATTTTTTCCCATAGCTGACGCTCAACTACAGGGTCTATTTTCCCATTGACCTCAAATTGATCGCGATAGTTCTGTTGAATATTTTGCGCCCAAGACTTAAGACTATGTATCGACTTCGCTCTAAATACATGCTGGGCTCTCTTACGAAATTTACGATTGCGTCGTTTTTTTGCATAATGCCAGCTAATCCAGCAAGCACTTGTCGCGATCGCGCCAATTCCAATTCCGACAAGCAGCCAGAGCAATTCCACCGTGAAGTCCTCTGCAACAGGTCAACTGCTTGATTATATAGCAAATAGAGGCAGTGCTTTGCGCCGCCTCTATCAGTCAAAAAGCAGGAAAAGCAAAACCCAAAAGAGAGTAGCGGCGCAACTCTCTTCTGGGTTTTGGCTATTGCCCTCGGCACAATAAAAACCAAAATCAAAAAACTGTTCCGCTCGCTGCGTGAGCGGTGCAGGTTTCAAGGTCTTATATTTAATTGTGCATACATACTTAGGATTTTTAATAAAGAATCAAATTTTTGTGGCGCAGCGGAGCCGCGCCACAAAAAATCTGATTCTTTATTTTAATGCGCGTCCATTACCTTATGTTAGTAAGTTTCAACGTGCCAACGACCGTCACGCTTCATTTGTTTCTCGAAGTCTTTCCAAACAGCGCCATTCTTTTCGGCAGTCTTAGTCATAAATTCAGAGATGCCATCTTCCATGCCGCGCAGACCGCACATATAGGTGTGAGTACTTGGCTTTTGGAGCACTTCCCATAGCTCATCAGCATATTCAGCCATACGGTTTTGAATATACATTTTTTCACCCTTAGCATTTTTTTGCTCACGGCTAATTGCCACATCGTATCGGAAGTTGCGCTTATGTTTATAGGCTAACCATTCCAAGTCTGGCTTGTAAAGAACAGTTGTATCAGTCGGTACACCAAAGAAAAGCCAAGCTAAGCCATTGAATTTATAATCTTCATGCTTTTCCTTGAACATGCGCCAGAGAAATGCCCGAAAAGGCGCAATACCAGTTCCTGTGGCAATCATGATGATTGTGGCATTGGGATCATCTGGCAACAGCATTTCCTTACCAACGGGACCAGTCAGCTTAACATCATCACCAGGTTTGAGGTCGGTAATGAAGTTGGAGCAGACTCCTTTGACGGTCTCACCTGCTTCATTTTTATACTCTAAACGCTTGACGCTCAGAGATAGAGTTTTACCATCAAGATCGTCACCTAGACGGGTAGAAGCAATCGAGTAGAGACGGAGTTTATTGGGCTTGCCATTTTTATCTTCACCAGGAGGCACAACACCAATACTTTGACCTTCTAAATAACGAAGGCTACCTCCCGAAATATCAAACTTGACATGGCGTGTATCGCCAACAGCACCTGGTCTAACCAGTACCTCATTAGAGATGCATTTAGCCGTAAACGGGCTAGCAGGGCGGTAGATATTCACTGGAATATCTTTTTCTGATTTTTCACTCATGGGATGTTATGTGGAAGGTATATGACAGAAGGACACGGAGTTATTATATTTTTAAATGCGCCTTGTCTGTATTCTGTAACCTAAAGATCTCTTTAGTGGGGCAAATATTACATGTTTATTAATATTTTGACTTGTTCAGAACTCTACAGAATTAGTTAGCCCTAATCCATTCCCCCTAATTATTCACTAGGAAGGGACTGACGATAGAAACCCAGTCTGCATAGGGCAGACTTTAATTAAAGCCGATTTTATTTTTAAAATCTTTGGTTCGAGAAAGCCCCAACTAGTTGCAAAAATTAGAGGTGCTGTAACAGAGCGCTTAGCAGCTTTGTGTCAGCTTGTCTATGTTATTATCGATACAATTGCTACAAATTATAAACTTAAGGTACTTGCTTAAAGCTACATATTTATAGTAGTGAGAGCAAAAAGTATCTGAAATGCTTCACAAGCTTAACAATTTTCGTCATGAAATCGATTTTATGATTTGCCCCGTCTGAGTAGATGGCACAAATAATAAAATTGGGTTTAAGAATTGGGTTTGATCCAAAGTTGGTTATTGACCAACTTAATGTATCGAGCCAGATTTTTATCATGAAACTCCCATCTACAAAAATTTTAGATTGGATTGTGAATAATTTAGGATTAAGAGTTTAAAGTTAAGAGTCTAGAGGAGGCTACTTTGCGAACAACTGGTGCATTTGCTCTCATCGACAGTGTGAGACGACAGGGTGTAAAACATATTTTCGGCTATCCAGGTGGAGCAATTCTGCCTGTGTATGACGAAATTTATAAGGCTGAAGCAAGAGGCGAGATTAAGCATTACCTCGTGCGTCATGAGCAAGGAGCTGTCCATGCTGCCGATGGATATGCCCGCGCAACTGGTCAGGTGGGAGTATGTGTTGCCACTTCAGGTCCTGGGGCAACAAATCTAGTTACTGGTATCGCTACCGCCCAAATGGACTCGATTCCGATGGTAATTATTACGGGACAAGTACCTTCCTATGCGATCGGTACTGATGCGTTCCAAGAGACTGATATTTGGGGCATTACTCTGCCCATTGTCAAACATTCCTATGTGATTCGGCGACCAGAGGATATTGCTCGAATTGTAGCTGAGGCGTTTCATATTGCTGGGACTGGTCGCCCAGGACCTGTGTTAGTCGATATTCCTAAAGATATTGGGCAGCAGGAGTTTGATTATGTCGCCGAAGCGCAGATCGATCTCCCCGGTTATCAACCTAGAGTCAAGGGACATTTACATCAAATTGCAGCGGCGATCGCCCTAATTCGTAAAGCCCAAAGACCGTTACTTTATGCGGGTGGTGGGGCATTAGTATCCAATGCCCATGCCGAAATTGCCGAATTAGCAAAGCGCTTTCAATTACCAGTAACCACAACACTGATGGGTAAAGGTGCTTACGACGAAAGTAATTATCTTTCTCTAGGTATGTTGGGAATGCATGGCACTGCCTATGCCAACTTTGCGGTACAAGGATGTGACTTATTAATTGCTGTCGGAGCGAGGTTTGACGATCGCGTAACAGGTCGCCTTGATAAATTTGCGCCAACGGCTAAAGTTATTCACATTGACATCGATCCTGCGGAAGTTGGCAAAAATCGCACTCCTGATGTACCAATCATTGGGGATGTAAAGGAAGTATTGCAAGCCATTCTCGAAGCTACCAGCTACGAGGAAAACATTCAAACTAAAGCTTGGTTTGAGCAGATTGATGAGTGGAAAGAAGACTATCCCCTTGAAGTTCCTGCCTATGAGAATGTGCTCTCACCACAGCAAGTAATTTACGAATTTGGGAAACAAGCTCCCGATGCCTATTTCACTACCGATGTCGGGCAGCATCAAATGTGGTCAGCACAATTAATCAAAACTGGTCCTCGCAAGTGGATTTCTAGTGCGGGACTAGGCACGATGGGCTATGGAATGCCTGCGGCAATGGGCGTAAAGGTTGCTCTACCTAACGATCAAGTAATCTGCATTAGCGGTGATGCTAGTATTCAGATGAATATCCAAGAGCTTGGTACGTTGGCTCAGTATGGGATCAATGTCAAAGTAATCATTGTTAACAATGGTTGGCAAGGTATGGTGCGTCAGTGGCAAGAAAGTTTCTATGATGAACGCTACTCCTCTTCCAATATGGAAGCGGGTATGCCCGACTTTGTGAAGCTCGCTGAGGCATTTGGTATCAAAGGACTAAAAGTGATTGATCCAAGCGATCTGCAATCTGCGGTTGCCCAAATTTTGGCCTATGACGGGCCAGTATTTGCTGATTTCCGCGTTAAGCGCAATGAGAACTGTTATCCAATGGTTCCACCTGGGGCAAGTAATGCTGAAATGGTTGGCTTGCAAACTCCTAAGCGATCGCAGCTAAGTAAAGAAGTTCCAGAAACTGCGGCGGAATTGGAACGAGTCACACAACTCGTTTAATTTCTCTAAATCCAAAAACTAGGGTGCACAGAGTGCACCCTAGTTTTTGGATTTGAGGAAGCCATTCTTTCTTTAATGATAATTATTGCTGATGCTATGCTTTTGCTTTGTCAAATTAAAAAGTATGAAACCTGAAAAGTCTTATCGCCCAAATGTCGGGCTGATCGTTTTTAATCGCAAGGGAGAAGTGTTGGTGGGCGAACGTCTCGGCGTACCAGACTCATGGCAATTTCCTCAAGGCGGCATTGATGAGGGTGAAGATCCACAGGCAGCAGCACTAAGAGAACTTTATGAAGAAGTAGGAATTAACAATGCAGAATTAGCATATGTGCATCCTGAATGGCTTTATTATGACTTTCCGCCTTCACTGAAGTTAACTGGGAAATGGGCAAATTATTGTGGACAAAGGCAGCGTTGGTATGCTTTTTACTGGGATCGCCCTGCTTCAGATTGTCAACTAGATATTCACGATCGAGAGTTCCGCATAGTGCAATTTATGGCGATCGAACAAACCTTAGAGTCAATTGTTAGATTTAAAAGAGAAGTGTATCAACAGGTAGTAAAGATTTTTACACCTGTTATTCGCGACTACATAGGTAAATTACCCTAAATACAAGCTAACTCAAGAGTCAAGAAGTCTAACTTTCTGTAATCAACTAGATATACATGCCTATAGGCTTACGGTATTATTTAAAAGTATCGCTTCCTATCTTTACAAGTACTTTAGGAATGTAGATAGTGAACTTGTCTAAATATTTACCTTTTCAATATTTAAGTATGGTTTGGCGCAGAATTGCTCTATTTTTTATTGCTTTGTTTACTGTTGTGAGTCTACAACATTTCATTGCTGATCCAAGTTTATCTATTTCTAATGCGACACCTATCAGTATATCTAACACTATCGCCTCATCCTCAGTCGTTAAGACAAATAGCGATACACGAGATGGCTTTCAAATTGCTAAAGACATAATATCTAAGCCAGAAAAATTTCTAAACTATAATTTACTGTCCCCAAAAGAAAAAACTATTTATAATAATATTGTTTTTTTAGGAGGAATATTCGGAATTGTTACTCATATTTTCTTTTGCATTTGTATGATGCAAATTGGATATAAGCTTAAAATTCATCATATTTGGTTAGTATGGATTCCCATTCCCATTTTCCAACTTTGGGCAACTTATCGCTGTGCTGGGATTCCTTTATGGTGGATGATCTTCTTCTTCATTCTTCCATTTGTTAATATTTACATTTGGATTATTTACACATTAGTCTTTACGATTATTCCCTTTTTTGTGACACCAGCCCGACTACACAAATCACCTCTTTTAGGTCTATTAATTTTTCTCCCTATATTGGGATTTTTTTTATACTATGGATTACTTGCTTTCACTTAATTAATCAAAAGGTAAGCAAAGAATCCCTTTTGATTCTGCATTAAATTTATCAGCAGGTAGTTAAGGTTTTACACCTATAATTCGAGATTACCTTGGTAAATCGAAAAAGAACAAAGAGATCTGAGGCACTTCGCTCCATAACTCTATTTGTTTTTTAATATGGTTAAGCTGTAGTCATAAAGCGGAATAGATTAAAGATGACGCAAATTTGAGTATTTTATCTATTGGATTTTCAGATTAAAGATAGGACAAGCAACAGTTAAGAAATCTAAAGAATTTAGATTAACTAGATATCTATTTCTATATCCTTGCGGTATTGTAAGAAAGTAAAGATCTTATCCTTTCTATAACTTGTTTGGGGAGTGTATAACATGGATTTTTCTAGGTATCTACGCTTTAATTATCTAAGTGGAACTTGGCGCAGGATTGCGATATTTTTCATCACTTTATTTGCAGTGATCGGCTTGCAGCATCTCATTACCCAGCCAATTCTTGCCACTTCTAGTTCCTTATCTAATGCGATCGCATCATCTTCTTTAGTTACGCAAAATAGCGATCAGCTTATTTCCCAAAGTAGCACTCCTGATTTCTCTAATCCAAATATTACATACGATTCATTAACTGAAGAACAAAAAGCTCTTGCAAACAAAATCTTTCTTTTTGCAGGAACTTTTGGTCTTGTCTTATATGTTTTCACCAGTTTTTGTATGATGAAAATTGCGGATAAGCTCGACATTCCTAATAGCTGGCTAGCGTGGATTCCGATCGCTCAACTTTGGGTAATGGTTCGCTGTGCAGGAAAACCAGGATGGTGGTTAATCTTACTTTTGGTTCCCCTCGTTAATATAGTCATCGCATTGATTATCCTATTTGAAACACCGACCAGACTTGGTAAATCATCGCTGTTTGGTCTATTGGCTTTTATCCCTATATTGGGGATATTTCTATATTATGGATTACTTGCTTTCACTTAACAAAAAAGGGACGCTTCGCGTCCCTTTTTATAATTATAGTCAGACCAGAAGAGAAGTTGCGGCGCAACTTCTCTTCTGGTTTTTGCTTTTGTTCTAACAATTTCTTTGTTTTTAGACGATCATATCTGTAGCAAGTTGAGTAGCGATCGCCTCACTTTGCAGAATTTCAACCAACTTGAGCGCAAATAACATTGCAGTTCCCGCGCCTTGGCTAGTAACAATTTTGCCATCAACAACTACGGGGATCGTCAAATACTCACCTACTTCCATTTGAGCTTTGACAGAAGGGAAGGAGGTAGCGCGTTTACCTTTGAGCAAACCTGCGGCAGAGAGAACAGTAGGAGCTGCACAAATCGCGGCAACCAATTTATTAGCATTAGCTTGAGCAATCAATATTTTGGCAATTCTCGGATCTTCTCTGAGACGAAATGTACCTGCGCCACCAGCAAGGACGATCGCATCAAATTGGCTAAAATCAACTTCGTCAAGGAGCTTATCAGCAGTAATAGCGATCGCATGAGCGCCCATGACTGTATTTGTAGTCAAACTGGCAGTAGTTACTTCAATATTTGCCCGACGTAACACATCTATAATTGTAACTGCTTCTATTTCTTCAAAGCCTTCAAAGAGGGGGACAAGTACAGTAGGCATAGATTTCTTGAGATAAATATTGTTAAGAGACGCGAAGTAAAATAAGGAATCAGATTTTTATTGGCGCGGCGAAGCTGCGCCAATAAAAATCTTAAATCGCAGAACCCTAAGCTAAATTAAAGAGATTTACTGCGCCTCTTGTTGACATTGACTGCATAGCCCAAAAAATTCAAGCGTATGGTAGTAAATCTGAAAACTATGCGTTTTGGCAAGTTGATTGCCTAGATCGTGGACAGGACAAGAATCAATAGGCAAAGATTTTCCACAATTGAGACAATTTAGATGATGCTTATCGGCGGGCATAACACTATAAACAGTTTCGCCATTAGGTAAGGTCAGCGCCTTGATCAAACCTTGCAATTTCAGTGTATCCAGCGATCGATAGACCGTGGCTAGTCCCACACTTTTTTCGCTACTGCGTAATTCCGAATGAATATCTTGCGCGGATACAGCGCGATCGTGATGTTGGAGGAGATGTAGCACCCGTTCTTGGCTACGAGTGAGTTTTTCTTTCATGCTTAATATTTTGATAGCGATCCGTGTTTACCTAAACCCAGATCGTTTTTAAAGCTTACGCTTAGCGAAGACTTTAAAACGGCTTAGAACTTAAAAGGATTATAAATCACGCATGGCGTAAACCATTTTTCTAATAGTTGATAGGTATCTGCGTTTAGATCCGTAATCAATTGCTTTTGAACGAGTTCTTCGATCGCAGATGTGCCATAAATCAAAGCTGAAATACCTGCGATCGTGGTACGAAAGTCGATCGCTAGATCTTGAAAATCACCATTGCCATAGCGCTTTACGGTCAGTCTGCCGCGATCGCTATTCACCCCAAAAACACCCTCATTCCAAATGCAAAAAGGATCGCTGATGGCAAAAATAAATGGTTCGCAATCCATCGGCAATCCATTCAACGCCTCAACCACGTCAATAACTCTGACCATCCAAGGCTCAGTCATTGTCGATGGCAATTTTCCTGCATTAGTAAGCCATGCATGTACATTTGTCCCGATTGGAACAGGCATTTTTAGACTATGAATTTGATCGCGATGACTGGCAAAAAAATGCAGCAGGCGATCTCGTGATTCGATATCCGTCCAAAAAATTGATGAAATTTCAATTTGGCGATCGATCATCGGTAAATTACCACTGCTATCGATCGCATAAATTGCCATTGCTACAGTTTGACGATCGCGTTTCACCAATACACAAAGTTTTTGTCGATGCAAATGCCACCATTGCTCGTACGTAAAATTGGTAATTGCGATGCCATGGCTGTGGGGCATAAGTGTTTGCGATCGCAAGTTTTCATGCAAAAAATTTAACAAGATATCTTTTACCTCTGTTGCCGAGAGGCGATCGCATTGCCAGATAGCTTGTTTGGGCAATTTTAAATAACTTGATAAAGAGGCGATCGGAATATTGACTTCATTTGTGGAATTGGCGATCGCATACCCCAACGCTCTATAAAAACTTTCCTTAAATGGCGTTAGCATACTCACACAAATTCCTTGCATCCGCATTTCCAAAAATGCACTTTTCATCAGAGCCTTGACACAGCCCTGATTGCGATATTCAGGATATGTCCATACACCACCGATCCCACCCATAGGCTTGATACAGCCGCGAATCGACTGCTGAAAGCTAAAACATTGCAATGCCGCCGCAATTTTGCCATCAACTTCAGCGACTAACACTTCCTCAGGATTAATCGCGCTCAGGTGCGATCGGGGCAAATCTTGATTAGTCCAACGAGAATAGGCATACAAATCACCCTTGAGAATATCAAGGCGTTCATTGTTATTGATCTTACGAATTTTCATGAAATAGTTACGTTTAAGTAGTTAAGGACACTTTGCTTCCTCA
>CAIJEA010000477.1 GCA_903819605.1 uncultured cyanobacterium
ACTAGGAGAACTAGAAATGTGCATCCCCGAAATGCCAGCAGGAGAATATGTCGGCTTCCGCTATCCCATCCGCGATCGCAATGACTTGCAGATATGGACGAACAAACACGTTAAAGGACTAAACCAACGCGGAACCGTATATGTCAACCCAGACATTGCCCGAGACTACTGCGGCATGGACTTTGACGGCGATACCTTTTGCGTAAAATCAGTCAAGAAACTAGCCACCATCGCCCAAGAAATTCGCCAGCACCATATCAAACCCACCACCTACAAACCAGACAAAGTACCAGTGCAAGGTACGTTAGCCGAAGTCGCCCTGAGATCGACCGAGAATCAAATCGGACTGATTACCTACTACATCGCCACCGCATGGGCGACAGGACATCCCGAATACATCGCAGGACTAGCACAGGAAGTGCAAGTAGCAGTAGATCGACTCAAATCCGACCTGAGCCACGATCGCCAATTTCTCGATCGAGTTGGTGAAAACCTACCCAAACTAGATTGGCTGATCGATCGCAAGAAACAAGGAGTCTACAGTAGCTACTACGACAGCAAGCAAAGGTGCAAAGTCCCAGCGAGAGCACTAGAAGCAAGCGGCGAATACAACGACACCATCTCATCCATGATTCAAGCCGTGAATGAGATTTGGCAACCCGTAGACTTGCACGAGCGAACTCTTCTAGAATTTCGCGAACTATTCGTCAAGCCGAACGAACGCCTCTATCAAAGAGCGATTATTCGTCGCGACGAATATACCAGCAAAATTCGCGAAGCGATGAAACTATCCGACGATCCCGAATCGCGCAAGAAAATCCTTCGTGCCGCAGTCCGATGGGCGAAGGATATCGGAGAAAAGCTGAGAGCCAAAAGCGACCAAGCTGTGCAAAGCTGTTGTGCTGCCATGTGGCACGCCAGTCATAACGGAGACCACGGAACCGCTAGCGTTGTCTTCAATATGTTCCTACCCGAAATCTGCGATCGCCTGCACGAACAACAGCTCATGCGACTGCAAGTAGTAGGCGCACAGTATGGCGATTTACCCGACACTAAATGGACGGGAGAAGGCGACCATGCTTGTGTACCCATCTTCGTGTCCCAACGGGAAGATGGCAGGTATGCCGTTGAAGTTGTAATCCGCAAGAACAAACCCCAGCTATTAGGACTTGTTGCCAAAGACTCGGCAAAAGTTATTTTAGGTAAGTACATAGCCGCATTAAGCACCGTAAACAAGACCATCATTTGCAAACTGATCGATGCTTAAAATGCATTAATCCCTGAATAGGAACTAAGACAATGGACAAACAGAGGTAGAAATTGAAGAATTTTAAGCAAGTTTGAATATCTGTTGGAGTGATAGCGGCAAGTAGAGTAGGAGTTACTTAAACTAATCCCAAACAACTAATCGCTGTAAATAATCGACTTCATTATGAAGTCGATTATTCTTTTTGGTATGGCTAGCGCCCTTTCTTAGGAAAAACAACTAAGGAAATAGCCCAAAAATGTACCAACCAATATTTGAGATTACCGAAGAAATCGAAGCGCATTTTGACAGCACATTGTCAGTAAAAGCCGAAGCCACAGTTGAAGCGATCTCCCTAAGCAAATCAATATCATCTGCAACACAACAACAACGAGTAGAACTTGCCAAAGCATCGGGATGGGGAACGCTGACTGATATCTGGGTAAAATCTAACCACCAAGGCAACACATGGCAGCATCGATGCTACGAAAAGTTATCCAAACTACTCACCACCGAAGAAATTCAATCTGCTAAATCGGCGACAGCGACAGCATATCAAACAAGCTTGGAAGTAATTCGAGCCATGTGGGATTTGCTTGCAGAAGTTGGATTTACAGGTGGTTCGATTCTTGAACCTGCTTGTAACACCCTCTCCTTCATGGGATGCCAGCCCCAGATTATGAGAGAACGATCTCAATGGGTCGGCATAGAACTAGACCCTATTTTTGCTCAAATGGCAAGATTGCTATACCCAGAAGCACTAATATACGCTCAAGGCTTTGAAAAAGTGAGCCTAAGTGATAACAGCTTTGACCTAGCGATCGGTAATGTCCCCTTTGGGAATTATAAACTTTTCGATCCCAGATATGCCCATCTGAATCTAAGCATCCACAATTACTTTCTGGCTAAATGTGCAGATCTAGTGAGAGAGAATGGATTGCTATGCCTGATTACCAGTTGTTTTACATTGGATTCGCAAAGTACGAGCTTCAGAAAATACTTAGCAGGGCAACTAGAGCTAGTTACAGCAGTCCGACTGCCAGACAGCGCATTCAAACGATTTGCCAATACAGAAGTTGTTGCCGATATTTTGCTGTTTCGTAAGTTAACACAAGATGAATGGATGGATAAAACCAGCAAAGATTATCAATGTCCGATCTGGATAAAAACAGTACCGTCAGGCAAATGTAACGTTAACGGAGAACCAATTTCGATCAACAAATGGTTTATAGAACCAGATGTAGCTTAATCATCTACCCACAAATTACCACCTCTAGCCTGAATTATTCACCAACCCATGAAATCCTGATGGTGTCGTCATCCTAAAAAACAGACTGTTTTTTGGGAAAATCGCTAGATTCATCTTTCAG
>CAIJEA010000478.1 GCA_903819605.1 uncultured cyanobacterium
ATTCGGAAGGACGGAAAAAGAATTAGTTACAGGAACTTGTTCTAAAAACAAGTAATCATAGAGGCCATTCATGAATGGCCTCTATGATTACTTGTTTTTAGAACAAGTTCCTGTAACTAATTCTTTTTCCGTCCTTCCGAATCATAATAATCAGACTTAACGATCTGCTTAGCTCTACCGATCGCTAGAGCATTAGACTCAATATCCTCCACAATTGTCGAACCTGCGGCGATATTTACATTTTCACCAATTTGAATTGGAGCAACTAGAACTGAATTAGAACCAGTCTTACTGCGATCGCCAATTACAGTTTGATGCTTTTTAAAGCCATCATAATTCGCGGTAATCGTTCCTGCACCAACGTTAACCTGTTTGCCGAGGGTAGCATCACCGAGATAACTGAGATGAGCAGCATTAGTGCGATCGCCGATTTTGGCATTCTTCAGTTCTACAAAATTACCAATGCGGCATTTTTCACCGACCATTGACTCGCCGCGAATTCTTGCAAAGGGACCAATTCGACAATTATCGGCAATTTGACTATCTTCGATGACCGAAAATTGCACAGTACAGTTCTCGCCAACGATGCTATTGGACAACATACTCGACGGGCCAATCGTCGTGTCTGAACCAACTTTAGTATTACCGCGCAAATGAGAATGGGGTTCGATAATCACATTCGGCGCAAGTTCTACTTCATCATCAATCGTAATTGTTTCAGGCAATAGCATCGTTACACCCGCACGCATCCATTTTTCTCGCGCTCTTTTTTGCAAAACTTCATAGGCATGGGCTAACTGAAGGCGATCGTTAATTCCTAAGCTTTCATCGGGATCTTCTAGATCGCTGGCATAAACCGATTTAAGATAGTCAAAAACCTCAGTGAGATAATATTCCTTTTGAGCATTGTTAGTTGTGAGTTTTGGCAAAGCTTGAGCAAGTTCTTGCCAATCGAAACAATAAACTCCAGTGCTAACTCTCTGATTGAGAAGCTGTTCGGGCGTACAGTCGCGATGCTCGATGATGCGTTCGATCTTCATATCGCGATCGCAAAATACCCGACCATAACCCGTTGGATTTGGCAGGATAGCGGTAAGCACCGTTGCCGAAGCTTTATGTTGGCGATGACTATCGATTAAGGCTTGAATCGTTTCTGTCCGCATCAGAGGCGAGTCGCCAGTGAGTACGACTAGTTCCCCTTCAAAGCCTGTTAAAGGTTCTAATAATTGCTGAATGGCATGTCCTGTACCTAATTGTTCTGCTTGTTCCGCAAATTCTAGTTGTGGATAATCTGCGAGAGCAGCCCGAACTTGATCGCTGCAATAACCGACGATCGCAATACGGCGATCGGCTTTGAGAGCATCGGTAGCATTGAGAACGCGCTCAACTAATGGTTTGCCGCCAAGTGGTTGTAATACCTTTGGTAACGCTGACTTCATGCGCGTTCCTTTACCCGCCGCCAATACTGCTACTGCTAACATAATTTTCTATTTCTCCATTGATAATAATTTCGTGAATTGATTGCCCTCACCCCAACCCTCTCCTGCAGCAGAGAGTGCAAGAAATTTACATCTCTATTTTCTAATCAACAACAAAAATCCTACTCCCCCTCTCCCATTGGGAGAGGGGCTTGGGGGTGAGGGTTATCCATTTGGACGGCTCATTTGTTCGAGATTGAGAACTTCGGCTAACTTCTCTTCTGTCATCAATCCCTTGTCTAAAACCACCTGACGCAAAGACTTACCCGAAGCAAGGGATTCCTTAGCAACATCAGCAGCATTTAGATAACCGATATGTGTATTTAGCGCCGTAACTAATGAAAGACTACCTTCAGCATAGGCAAGACATCGATCTTCAACAGCCGTAATGCCTCTAATGCATTTCGTTGCGAGAGTATCGATCGCCTGACCTAAAATCTCGATGCTCTGAATCAGGTCGTAAGCAATGAGAGGCATCATCACATTTAGTTCCAATTGACCTGCCTGAGCAGCAAAGGCGATCGCTGTGTCATAACCGATGACCTGATAACAAACCATGTTCGTCATTTCGGCAATCACGGGATTGTATTTTCCTGGCATGATTGAAGAACCTGGTTGCACGGGTGGCAATTGAATCTCACGTAAACCTGTTTTAGGTCCTGAATCCATTAGGCGTAAGTCGTTCGCAATTTTGCAAGTATCTTGGGCGAGGTTACGGATTGAACCTGATACATTCACAAAGGGAGCCATGCTCTGCATCGCTGCCATGAGGTTACTAGCAGGTTTCAGTTCAAATCCTGTAATCTCGCTGAGCTTTTCGGCAACGCGATCGCAATATTGGGGATGCGTATTTAGTCCTGTGCCTGAAGCGCTACCACCTAAGCCCAAGGTTTTCAGGTCATTGGCGGCTAGATGAATGCGATGTACGTGATCGCTAATAATTTGAGCATAGGCTTGAAATTCATCGCCTAGTCTAACGGGGACTGCATCTTGTAAATGGGTACGCCCAGATTTGACAATTCCTGCGAAGGCGATCGCTTTAATTCGTAACTGTTCGCTCAAGTTTGCTAAAGCTGGGAATAACACATG
>CAIJEA010000479.1 GCA_903819605.1 uncultured cyanobacterium
AGCGCTAAGCGCTGACTTTATTTAGGTTTGATGTCTCAAGCAAAACTTTTATTACTGTAGTTGGATTTTTTGGATTGCAAAAAATCTAAATGTTATTGTATGATAAAGAACTGTGAATTTATTAGGGCTAGTAGCTCAGTTGTATAGAGCAATCGCCTTCTAAGCGATCGGTCGTGGGTTAGAGTCCCCCCTAGCCTGTTTACAAGTAGAAAAGGCGCAATGCGCCTCTTCTACTAACGGTTACTATAAAATAAGTGATGGTCAACATTTGACCATCACTTATTTTTTAGGATTCAATTTTTAAACATGGGTAGTACATTCGGACATTTATTTCGCGTCACGACATTTGGGGAATCTCACGGCGGTGGCGTGGGAGCGATCGTCGATGGATGTCCACCACAACTTGAGCTTAGCGAAGCTGATATTCAAATCGATCTCGATCGCCGCAAACCGGGGCAAAGCAAAATTGTGACTCCACGCCGCGAAGACGATCGCGCCCAAATTTTGTCTGGAGTCTTTGAAGGTAAGACCCTTGGCACACCGATCATGATTCTGGTGCAAAACAAGGATGCCCGCAGCCAAGACTATTCAGAGATGTCCGAAAAATTCCGCCCATCCCATGCCGATGCTACCTATCAAGCAAAATATGGCATTCGTAATTGGCAGGGCGGTGGCAGATCGTCAGCGCGGGAAACAATCGGGCGAGTAGCAGCAGGGGCGATCGCCAAAAAGATTCTCAAACAGGCCGCAGGTGTAGAGATTATTGCCTATGTCAGACAAGTCAAGGATTTAATCGCTCCCGATATCGATCCGAATACAGTCACATTGGAGCAGGTAGAAAGCAACATTTTGCGCTGCCCCGACTCAGTAATGGCAGAAAAAATGATCGACTTTATCGACAAAATCCGTCGTGATGGCAACTCTGTCGGCGGCATTGTTGAGTGCGTGGCGCGAAATGTGCCTGTCGGTTTGGGCGATCCTGTATTTGATAAATTGGAAGCCGATCTTGCTAAAGCGGTGATGTCTTTGCCAGCTAGTAAGGGTTTTGAGATTGGTTCGGGATTTGATGGAGTTCTCTTAACTGGTCGCGAACATAACGATGAGTTCTACAGGTCAGGCGATCGCATCCGTACGCGCACTAATAATTCTGGCGGTATTCAGGGTGGTATTTCCAATGGCGAGAATATCATCCTGCGGGTTGCCTTTAAACCGACTGCAACCATTTTGCTAGAACAGAAGACGGTATCAGTTTCAGGAGAAGATACTACTCTTACAGGTAGAGGTCGTCACGACCCTTGTGTACTACCTCGTGCCGTACCAATGGTAGAGGCGATGGTGGCTTTGGTCTTATGCGATCGCTATCTCAGCCAAAAAACAGTTTCACTCTAGATCAAAAAATTGGGAGGTAGCGCGAAGCGATACTCTCAATCTCGCAATGTAAAAAAATTAAACAAAAAGAGAAAGTAGCGGTTTAGCATTTGCGCCACAATTTTTAAATTTATTACCAAAATCTTTACTCGTAAATGCTAAACGCTCTTCGCTATATTTAAGCTTTATTTAGACTCATTCCATTAGCTTCAGCATAGCGATTCATAAATCGGAGAAAACGTTGCCAATCACGCTCACCTTCAATTTTATGGATTGCCTCAATACCTGCTGATTTGCCATTAATGAATTTAGCGTTGACATTACGAGTCACCATTTCACCTTCTTCATCAATCATGTACATACCCAAAATCTCGTTGGTACTGGCATTCTCGCCAGTCATACAGTTGGGTGAATTAAAAATAAACACAGCAACGCTAGTATCCCCATCCTTAGATCGCGTGATTTTTACGTCCGAAGCTTCTTCATCAATACCGATCGATAACTGTATTTTTGCTGTCATTTTTTAAAACCTTGTAGGAAATTTATTAAAAACTATAGTCGTATTAACATAACTCAAAATTAGTGCCCCAGATCTAAACATCGGTAAGTACAGCAAATTCAAATCCTTTCTCTGTGAATAATTATTGGTGCGCGGCGAAGCCGCGCACCAATAATTATTCACAGGAAGTTGGTAATGATGAAAATTTA
>CAIJEA010000480.1 GCA_903819605.1 uncultured cyanobacterium
AAGCGCCGCATCCCTATTCTGGGTTTTGCGTGGCTATAAACAAAAATAGCGGGCATCACTAAGTTTTAGTTAGTAATCCACGCTATAGAGGAATTATCCGAGACATTAAATTAGATTATCGATAAAAAATTGACGCAACATCAGCAAAATAGCTTGACTTAGCAGTATAACTATTCACTCTTTGGTTGCAATTACTTGACGAAAATCATTTTTTTGCCAAAAAGATTTATATTTTATTCGTCTTAGGATTTTAAAAATTTAATATTTACTTAACAATTTGTGGTTTGAGTAAATAATCCTAAACTCGAATTGCCAAATATAAAATGCCCCAAAGAATTAATGTGTATAGCTTGTAAGTTGCGATCGCTATCCTAACTAGAATTTATTAAACATTGTTTAGAGTGCGATAGACAGCAAAATTTTAACTGAATTTTTCTGTTGATTTGAATACTAATATTTTCATCTCTTTCTAAAGGATGATTTATGATCCCCACTAATATCGTAATTTGAAGACTGATCATTATATTTAAAAAGTTTTAAACCTTGTTTACTTAGTCTAACAAATTTAAATATTGTTGTTTTCATGGCTTAATTATTGGATTTTTTAATACTCATTCTTGCAAACTTTTCCTTAACGAATATCTTTGTTGTTTAACATCTAAAACGTATGTCCACATTATCTGCTATTTGGGCGATCTCCCTGAGCTCACTTATTTCTAGTGCGCCTTCACCGATGATTTCGAATGAATTTGTCAATCAAAAAAACAACTATGATCCTCGATTAATTTATCAACAAAAGGATTTTGTAGGCAGCATTTATTCAACATCTATTAATCCTCGGTATGTGATTGAAGTTCATGCAAATTCTGCTAATGAATGGATGATTATAGTTAATAGACAACCAACATTTTGGTTTAAGGATTTACCTGATGCGGCGATCGCTACCGCTAAACTCGCGATGATCATGAACGCTCCAGACTTTGATCCCCAATATATTGAGCCAATGGTAATAAACAATGAATATATTGGTAAATATAAAGATGCCGTTCTCTTTAAAATATCTAAATCTGAGGTTGTTAATCCTTCACTAAACTTGACTCAATGGATTAACAATTTACGAGTTGCGGCGGGAGCAGAGCCTCTAACACTAGTGGAATCACAAAAGCAAATGTATCGACTTGCTACTAGTGGTGAACAAATTGATGGAATTGCTTCTTGGTATGGACCTTATTTTCAGGGGAGACAGACAGCTTCAGGTGAGCAATTTGAACAGCAAGATTTTACCGCCGCCCATCCTAGTCTACCGTTTGATACATATCTCAAAGTGACTAATCAGAAAAATGGTAGGTCAGTAGTGGTGAGAATTAATGATCGAGGACCTTATGTTGGTGAACGCAACCTTGATTTATCTCATGCAGCCGCGATCGCTCTCAATAGCGATGAAGTAGGTGTTGTCCCGATCACAGCAACAGTGCTGATACCATCTAGTACCAACTAAAGCAAGCAAAATGTCGCTAAGCAAAATTTTGTTTGTTCTAGATTTCGTCTAAAAAAGCAAAACATAGAAGAGAGTTGCGGCGCTTTGCACCGCGACTCTCTTCTTTAGCGTAAATTTTCTGTTCTTGTGCCGATATCAAGAAACTGAATTAGTTTGACAGGATCGGCATTAAACATAAAAGCTTTTGCATCATGGGTGATTTTATAGCCTTCTTTTTCAGCAGCTTTTTGGGCGGCATAGGGCAAAGGGCTTGAAATTTCAAACATTAAACGAGCATAGGGATCGCTCAATACTTCCGCAGTATTTGGGAAAGAAACTGGTTGAGTATATTCAGCAGAAAGGTGAATATTATAAAGAAGAACGGAACCATCGGAAGTGCTCAGTTTTTTGAGGTTAATAGCTTCTTCCGTTGGATCTCCATCAGTAGACTCACCGTCCGTGATATTGATAATGGTTGGAGGATAGCTGTTTGGATGCTTTTCAATCCATTCCTCTAAAAGGATACGCGCTAAAGCAAATACGCTGCACATAGCCGTGCCACCACTCGCAACTGGTTTAAACCAAATTGGGAAATCATTGTAGACTTCGACCAAACCTCCCATACCGTCTGGCAATTTCTGAGAACGTTTTTCTAGTTCGGTTGGATTCTCGTAAATCTTCCCGATCGGTGCGATCGCGTGTTCACCAGCAATGCCATTGAGAGCTGAGGCAACCTCACTGTTATAACCAATTACCCCAACATCAAAATAATCGTATATTTCGTTGCCTTTAACACATCGTTGTCCGAGTGAGTCAAGCAAGCGATTTACCGCATCAGCAACTGCCTGTGCTTTTTGAATGGGTTCACTAGTTTTATGTAAACTTTCGTTCGCTCCTTTCGCTGTCCCCTTAGTAGCGCTTTCTCTAGAAAATGCATCTGCCATCGAACCTGATTGATCGATGAGGAATAGGAAACAACTGGGTTGACGACGACTGATCTCTGCTGAGTAAGGCATATTAAACTTACCCGATTCCTTATGTAGTATGTCTCAAGACTTAACCTCAGTCTAGCAAAGGTAAGCTCAATAAAGAGCTTCTCGATTAAAATTCAGCTATTTATAGTAATCCCTATGTTGTTTAAATAACTGATGTTACGTGGAACCCTCATCCCCCA
>CAIJEA010000481.1 GCA_903819605.1 uncultured cyanobacterium
TTAGCTTTCTGAGTTCTTCTAGGGCTTCATTAATCTGCTTTTCTAAGTAGGTTTTGGCATCGCTCCCATCTTTACCTGAAACAACAATCATAGAAATCGGTCGATAATATAGCCTGATCGCCATAGCTAGGGTCTTGTTCTTACCTAAGCCCACATGAGGTCTGACCCAATTGTGAACTAAGCGTTGCACCGTGACTGCTCGTTGCAATCCCTCCGTATTCTTAGCATACAGGTTTTGTCTGCGCCGATAAGCGCTACACCTTCTTCTCAAAGCACTGTTATTTGCTTCATTATGATTTGCCTGAACCTCACTCTTGTCGCTAATCGCGGTATAGCTCTGGTTTTATCCATGCCACCCGACGGTTTCCTTGTGAATCCTTGATATAGTTCTGGCTCACTTTGCCATCTTGGTAGTGATGTTTGCCGTTTTTGATTATCTTTTGGCTCTGGCAGTGCGGGTATTCCATAGCTTTCTCCTTTCTTCTCCCTCTATATTTCTCATCCCACTAATTCAATGACTAGCGCCTAAATCTACCGCATAGCTACTCCCTTCCCACCCAAAAAATAGGCATTATAAACTGAATAATTAGGCGTGCGCGGCGAAGCAGAGCAAGCCTAATTATTCAATGGGAAGGGAGTATCAACCATGCAAAAAGTTTGAGAGAGGCTTGCGAGTACAGACCTCTCTCAAGTTGTAATAAATTAGAACAAATTTAGATCCGTTACAGCACCTTTACTACTAGTCGAAACAAGTTTGGCATATTTTGCCAAAACCCCCTTGGTGTAGCGAGGTGCAGGAGCCTGCCAATTTGCACGACGGCTAGCTAGTTCCTCGTCGCTAATATTGAGTTGAATCAAGCGCTGATGAGCATCAATCGTGATCGAGTCGCCTTCATTTACTAAGGCGATCGCACCACCCACAAAAGCTTCAGGGGCGACGTGACCGACCACCATACCGTAGGTTCCACCAGAGAAGCGACCATCGGTGATTAAGCCCACTGAGTCGCCTAAACCAGCACCGATAATGGCACTAGTTGGCGCTAACATTTCGCGCATCCCAGGTCCTCCCTTCGGTCCTTCATAGCGAATGACGAGAATATCACCTGCATTGATCTTGTTATCGAGAATTGCGGCAAGAGAATCTTCTTCTGATTCAAAAACACGGGCGGGGCCAGTGATAATTGGATTTTTCACGCCAGAAATTTTGGCAACAGATCCTTCTTCAGCAAGATTTCCTCTAAGAACGGCGAGATGTCCTTGCTTGTACATAGGGCGATCCCAAGGACGGATCACATTTTGATCGGCGCGAGGTTCGGCAGGAATATCTTTGAGAACTTCTTCAACGGTTTGCCCCGTGATCGTGATGCAGTCACCATGTAATAAACCATGAACTAAAAGCATCTTCATTACTTGAGGAATACCACCTGCTTTATGAAGATCGGTGGCTACATACTTTCCTGATGGCTTAAGGTCACAGAGTACGGGAACACGCTCGCGGATACGCTCGAAATCATCCAGATGCCATTCGACTTCTGCGGAATGGGCGATCGCCAAAAAGTGTAAGACTGCATTTGTCGATCCACCAACAGCCATCACAACCGAAATTGCATTTTCGATGGACTTACGAGTGATGATGTCGCGAGGCAACAAATTATTACGAATTGCATTTACTAAAACAGTGCCAGCCAATTCAGTATTAGCTGCTTTCTCGGGAGCAACCGCAGACATCGTCGAGGAATACATCAAGCTCATGCCCATGGCTTCAAAAGCCGAAGACATAGTATTAGCCGTATACATCCCCCCACAGGATCCAGCCCCAGGACAAGCATTGCGCTCAACCGAATTAAGTCTGACTTCATCAATGCGACCTGCACTATATTGACCAACAGCCTCAAACGAGCTGACTACGGTGAGGTCTTCACCATCAAGATGTCCAGGCTCGATCGTACCGCCATAGACAAATAATGCAGGAATGTTCATCCTTGCCATTGCGATCATCGCTCCGGGCATATTCTTGTCGCACCCACCGATCGCTAAAACCCCATCCATACTCTGACCAGTGCAGGCAGTTTCGATAGAGTCCGCAATTACGTCGCGGGAGACGAGAGAATATTTCATACCCTCGGTTCCCATAGAGATCCCATCGCTGATCGTGATTGTCCCAAAGACTTGAGGCATCCCATTAGCCGCACGAATTCCTGCTTCAGCGCGGATCGCTAGTGGGGCAATACCCATATTACATGGGGTGATCGTGCTGTGGGCGCTTGCCACACCGACAATAGGTTTAGTAAAATCCGAATCTTGGAAACCAACAGCGCGTAACATAGCGCGGTTAGGCGATCGCTGAACGCCTTCTGTAATTGCACGACTTCTGCGATTATCGGACATAGTTCAAATCTCTTTGTTAGCTTAATCAACTAAAACATTTTAGAATTTTTGGACACGCGAACAATAAATTTGGACTATCGGCAACTAACCAATGCAATTTCAAAAACTTTTACCTATTTCTTCCGCGCATCGTTCTAAGCAATACGCTGTCCTTAGTTCAATTACCATAATCACTGGACTACTTCTATATGGTTGCGGGGAAAGTAAGGTCTCTCAATGTAACAAAATTGTTACGGTTGCCAATAAAACTAAAACTTTGGTAGCCCCAAAGGATATAGCGGGTTTTGTGCCGCTTGCGGAAAATATCGATCAGATTCGTACTGAAATACAGGCGATTTCCATCCAAGAATCGAAGCTTAAGGAATTGCAGGTGCAATTATTGAGCATGTATGGTGATGTGTCCCAAGCGCTCAAAGCTCAAGCTAAGGCAACGGAATCTAAAGATAAACCAGCTTTAGATAAGGCTAAGCAAGAATTAGAAACTGCGGCTGAGAAAGAAAACGATATTGTCGATCGCCTTAATGCTTTATGTAGCAAATAAAATAAGAAGAGTCCAAAGTATCTTTGCTATTTCCTGAGGTTCTTAAACCAATCTTGCAATAATTCTTGACATTCTAGATCGCGTATACCCGCAATCACCTCAAGATTGTGAAACGATACTGGACTATCGGGTAAATTTGCCACTGTGCGAATTGCGCCTGATTTAGGATCGTCAGTACCATAGACTAAAGTACTAATCCTTGCTTGCAAGATTGCCCCTGCACACATCGGACATGGTTCTAAGGTTACATACAATGTGGAGCCAGTCAGATGCCAGTCTTGCAATAGTCGTGCCGCCGCCTTTATCGCCACTATCTCCGCATGAGCTGTAGGATCTTGATCGCGCTCTTTGCGATTTACACCCGTTGCGATCGCTTCCCCAAAACTATTCACGATTACCGCACCCACAGGGATTTCCCCCATAGCTCCTACTTCTTTTGCTAAAACGATCGCTTGATCCATCCAAATTTGATGGATTGCCAAATTGTTGATCATTCTCTCTATCTCAGACCTAAAATTATTAACTTGCCAAGCGTAATCAATAATTTTTCGGCTTAATGTTACATTTCCCGCCATTTTTTTGCAAAATGGTATTAGTCCTGAATTGAGTCTTCTATGTCCTTAGAACCGATCGCTTTAACTACACCACTTTTTTACGTCAACGATCGCCCACATATTGGTAGCGCTTACCCCACGATCGCTGCCGATGCTTTTGCACGGTTCTATCGGCTTAAAGGTCATCCTGTCATGTTTGTAACTGGTACGGATGAACATGGACAAAAAATTCAGCGCACTGCCGAAAAAAATCACCTATCGCCCCAAGAACATTGCGATCGCACCGTCGCCGAATTTTATTCACTCTGGGAAAAATTTAATATTCGTTTTGATCGGTTTACGCGAACTACTGCCCCCAAACATCAGGCGATCGTAAATGAATTTTTTCAAAGAGTCTATGACGCAGGTGATATTTACTTAAATCAGCAAAAAGGCTGGTACTGCGTCGCTTGTGAAGAATTTAAAGAAGAGCGCGAACTCCCCGCAAGCCATCATTGTCCAATCCATACCAACGTTGTTTGTGAATGGCGCGACGAACCAAATTATTTCTTTCGACTCTCGAAATATCAAGACGCACTCGATCAGTTTCACGAAGCTCATCCCGACTTCATTCAGCCCGAAAGCCGTCGCAACGAAGTTCTCGGCTTTATGAAACAAGGCTTACAGGATTTTTCGATCTCCCGCGTCAACCTTGATTGGGGTTTCCCAATTCCTAACGATCCCACCCATACAATTTATGTTTGGTTTGATGCTTTGCTCGGTTATGTTACGGCTCTGCTTGATCCCGATGATGAGCCAACCATAGAAAATGCCCTTAAAAAGTGGTATCCCTTCAACCTGCATATAATTGGTAAAGATATCTTAAGATTTCATGCGATTTACTGGCCAGCAATGCTCATGTCTGCGGGATTAGATTTGCCAAAGCGAGTATTTGGTCATGGTTTGCTGACAAAAGACGGCTTAAAAATGGGTAAAACGCTTGGGAATACAATAGATCCATACGATCTAGTCGATCGCTTTGGAGCCGATCCAATTCGTTACTATTTCCTAAAGGAAATCGAGTTTGGGCGCGATGGTGATTTTAACGAAGAAAGGTTTGTAGCGATCGTTAATGCTGATCTCGCCAATAGCCTTGGTAATTTACTCAATCGTAGCCTTGGAATGGCAAATAAATATTGTCAACAAAGCATTCCTGCACATGATCCCAGCGATCGCACTGAAGTCTCAGATTTAATTAAACCAGTGATCGAACAAGCCACAAGTTTGGGCGATCGCGTGGCTCTTGATTACCAAAATCTTAACTTTCGGGCGGCTTGTGAGAAGATTCTCGAACTAATCTGGAACTGCAACAAGTTAATCGATGAAACTACGCCTTGGAAGCAATTTAAAGCAGGCAACCAGGCAGAAGTTAACGAAACTTTATATGCTTTACTCGAATCTGTACGAATTGCGGTTTATCTATTATCCCCAATCACGCCAAGTCTAAGCATTGCTGCATATCAACAGCTAGGTCTAGATTTCAATGAAACAACTCCTCCTGATTGGAGTCATACAAATTGGGGAATACTTGAAATAGGTAAGCCCCTAGCGAACCCAAATCCTATTTTTCAACGCATTGAGAACAATTAATTTGCAATGCGTATTAAATATTAAATTTTATAATTTCTGAAATCCTAAATTGATCAAGATATACTCCTCTGAGTATATTTACTTATGGTGTATAATTAGTAATAAGTTATAAAGATAATTTATAGATTTTTATAATCTCACTATAAAA
>CAIJEA010000482.1 GCA_903819605.1 uncultured cyanobacterium
TATTTATTTGAGTATCGCAAAAAGAGAAGGAGGAGTACAAAGTACTCCTCCTTCTCTTTTTTAGGATTCTTGTAAATGATCGTTAAGTGGGCGAATATTTACAATTGTGCCACCAAGACGAGCAATATCACGCATTTTCTCATTCATGCGGTTATAAGGCACTTGCATGAAGATATTACCGCTTTCACGGATAGGATAGCTGTTATTTTCAGATTCTAGATTTTGACGAAATCCAGATACTTCATAGATAAATGAGCGAGTATCTGTCGCTGAAGTAGAAATTATCATAATAAATAGCTTTTAAAATAGGTTGTTGAGATTGACAGGAGGTACACCCCAAAGGTGTACCTTTTACAACTATTGGGCGATCGTCACGCTAGCGACCTTACCACCCATCTTGTTGATGCGTTGCAATGTGTTGGACAACTGCTCATAGGAGACAATGTACTCTCTATTGCTGCGACGTACTTGAGGGTATCTAGGAAGTGAAACTGCTGCAACTTCGACTCTGTAAAGGCGATCGGTAGACCCGACTGAAGAGCGACCAAATGCACGAGTTGGTGTTGCGCCTTGTTTTGCGGGACGATAGGCCCAACCGTCATTGCTTCCAGACGCACCGACAATAGCCGAAGCGCTATTTTGGGCAAGCTCAGCAGCTAGTCTCGAATTGCTACCTTCGATTTGAGAGCGATCGCTATTGGCATAGCCACGATAGAGGCGGAACATTCTGGTAAAGCCAGTCGTTTGATCGCCGACTTTATTTTCAAAACCACGATAGTAAGGAACGGTCGAATCACCAAAGCTAGCGTCATATTCTGCTGAATCGATGTAAGAATCGATATCAGCATCATAACCTTCATTTTGATAGCGATTGAGATGCTCGATTACTTCAGCTTCATTATAAGGAGCGCGTCCTAGTAGATGCTTGAAATTTAACTCAATCACGCGAGTGTGAAAGTTAGGATAGAGAAATTTGGTCTTATATAACTCAGACTTCGCAAGTGCACGGACGAATTCGCGCACTGTGATTTGACCGTTGTTAAGCAAAGACTCAAGCGCAGTCAAACGCTCTGAGGCCATGATGTAATCATTTCCCAACACATGACGATAAACGGCATTAACAACTACCTTGGCATCCTCTGGAGTCCAGTTAGGACGAAGTTCTGTTATTCCATTTTCGACATAAGCAGTGGTTCCCAGACGGGAAGCAGCATTTGTAATCACTATAGTTTATTCTCCTTATTGTGTTTAAGAAAATTACAGCGCAATGCGCTGAAGACAAGCCTAGATTTTAAGAGTACTACAAAGTAATACTTTCAAAATCTAGGCGATCGCATTAAGCAAGAGAAATTTGCGTAATGCGGCTACCACGTTGACTCAAACGTTGAATGGTAGGCGAAAGCTGGTCATAGGAAACCAAATACTCGCTGACGCTGCGACGAATTTGTGTAGTCCGTCCACGATCGGCTTGAACAGCTCGTACACGATAAAGTTGTCCGCGATCGCCAGCAGTGTTACCTGCCAAGCCCTGTCCAAAATGAGGAGTACGAATTGGATTAGCAGAGTTTTGGGCAAGATCCGTAGTCAACCAAGTCGATTTGTTTTTACCTTGAGAGCGATCGCTGTTAGCATAACCACGATAAAGCTGAAACATGCGGTTAAATGTTACATTCTTCTGCCCGCGTTGATAGGCAAATCCACGGTAATAGGGAACAATCGATTCGCCAAAGTTTTCTTGATATTCGTCTGAATCAATGTACGAATTGATCTCAGCTTCATATCCATGTTCAATATAGCGATTGACATGCTCTGTAATCTCCGCCTCATCATTAGGAGCGCGACCTAAAAGATGCTTAAAGTTCAATTCAATAAAGCGAACTTGTGGGGTAGAGGAAAAGAACTTGGTTCGATACAATTCTGATTGAGCCAATGCACGTACAAAATCACGTACCGAGAGGTTACCACTAGCCAGCAAAGACTCAGCACCAACTAGACGTTCTGATGCCATCAAGTGATCGTTACCAAAAACCTGACGATTAGCCGCAGAAATCACTCCAAGAACATCAGCAGCAGTCCAATTTGACCGCAATTCTACAGGAGAAACATTAACAAAAGGCTCAAATCCCAAACGGGTTGCAGCCGCAGAACTTGTCATATCTCAGCTCCTTAAATAAATTTTTTAATTGGTTTAATTGTCTTTGAGAAAAAATTTTTTATGATTAATGCTTTGCGCTAACCAACATAAAAACAGAAGACGGTAAGACTGCCCCCGTAGGGGCGGACTTACCGTCTTCGGGATTTTCCCTATTCTCTAGTTATGAAGTAGAAGAAAACCTTAGCTTAGTGCGTTGATTGCATAGTCGATGTAGGAGTTAGCTTCTAAAGCTGCATCTCCGCTCAAACCATGATTAGCTTTGACATACTTCAAAGCTTCTACATACCAGCTAGGAGCAAGGTCAAACTGACGATTGATTTCGGTCAAGCCACTGATGAGATAATCATCTAGAGGACCTGTGCTTCCAGCAATCAAGCTATAGGTGATCAAACGGACATAGTAGCCGATGTCACGAACGCACTTTGCTTTACCACGAGGAGTAGAAGCAAAGTTGTTACCTTGTTGTTGGGTGGTGTAGGGATATTTTTGGTAAACAGCATTGGCTGCACCTTCAGCCAAGCTGGAAGCTTTAGCACTGATAGCTTTAGCTGCATCGAGGCTTGCAGTCGCTGTACGCAAACGACCAAAAGCTGCTTGCATTTCAGGAACTCCAAGGTAACGACCTTGGGAATCTGCTGTATTAACTGCTTCAGTTAAAGGAGTTTTCATGCTCAATGTACCTCTAAAAAATTATGTAAGACTTGGATGGAACAAAAAGAAAAGAAAATAGTGCAAAAAATTATGAGAAAAATTTATGCAAAGAGAAAGAATAGATTAAAGTTATTGTTCAGCTTTAGAAATTGAGTTCTAAGAGTCAATTTAATAAGCCGATCGAAGAACTTAGCCTACTGCTGCTGCTGCTTTATCGAAGTAGCTAGATAGTTCAGCGATAAGAGAGCTGCAATCGCCACGAGTTACGCCATTAGGATCGTTAGCAATTGCGATCGCTGCACTCTTCATCTTTTCGATGCCAACTGCAACTGATCCACCAGGTACGCCCAATGCGCTGTAGGTTTCACGCAAACCGTTAAGGCAACGATCTTCCAAAATGCTAGCATCGCCAGAGAAGATGGCGTAGGTTACATAGCGAAGGATGATGTCCATATCGCGAATACATGCAGCGATACGACGGTGGGTGTAAGCATTTCCACCAGGAGCGATCAATTGAGGTTGATCGTCAAACAAAGAGCGAGCTGCATCAGTTACGATCGCTGAAGAGCTGGATGTGATGCGATTAACAACATCCAAACGCTTTGTACCATCTGCAACTACTTGCTTCAATGCATCAATTTGAGAATCGGTTACATAAGCACCGCGAGTATCTGCTTGAGCAACTACTTTAGTAAAAACATCAAGAGCCATTTAAAAATTCTCCTATTTTTTTTTATAAATTGGGAATGTTTCCAAGCCCAACTGTTGTTTTAAATATTAAATCCTAAAAATATCCAAAACAAATAGATTCCTAAGTTTCATTGATAAACGATAACCAATTTATACAATTCACTTAATGGAACTAAACCTCAAACTATTTATGTTTTTGGTTCAGTTGCTTTTGGATGAATTGATTAAAACAACTAATTTGTGCAGATTTTGTGCAGCAGATGAGCTGAAATCAATTAAGTTAAATAAAAAATATATAGATGATATCAAACCTTTGCCATGAGGGTATTCTAGAGATTCTAGTTTAAGCTCTAAATGTTAAGTGAACGTTGCATTCAGTTTTATTTCTTAACATAAAGTTTAATAACAAATCAGATTTTTGAGCTGTTTTCCTCTATAGCTGCGAGTAATAATAAAGATAAAAATGGCTTAGAGTATAGTTCCCTTCTTGAAGGCTTGTAGTAGTTCAAGAATTAAGTAAATAATTGTTAAGAGAATTACATTGCAATATGCTTAATAATTATTCGGTTTATATAGTAATAATTACCTATTGCTTAGGTTCGTTTAAGTAAGAAGGCTTAATTATTTGTAGGATGCGTTAGTGCAACGTAACGCATCAATTGGTTAGAGGTGATGCGTTACGCTATCGCTAACGCATCCTACGTTTAATTCCAACAACCTACTTAGGCGTAACTCATCATGGAAATATCACTTTAAACAAAGAAGAGAGAAGTATGATTACCTCTCTCCAGATAAATGGTATAGCGGTTTTCAAATGAGTACACACTCATTTGAAAACAAAAAATCAATCCCAGTATGGGCTTTAAGTTTTCATTTTGCTTACGGCAAAATGAAAACCGCTATAACAAAACTAATGCCAGCTAATCTCTAGATTTATGTGGCGAAATCAAAGAGCATCGTGGTCATATAACGCTCAGTCCATTCTGTGCCAAAGGACTTTTCGAGAACGCGGCGAGTTTTATCATTTTGCTGTTGCTTCTCGCAGTAATAGCGCTGACCAGCTAGAATTTGATTGATTTCTAGAGAAGTCGTTAAAGGCTCAGTAGCAACTGCTAGCTGACAATGCAAAGTCAAATACTCACGAACTCTTTGCAGGAAGTTTGCCTCTTCGCGATCGCCCATTGGACGAACAAACAAACAAAAATCTGAAAAGATATCACCCCACTGTGGCAACTCACGAGTCTGTTCAAACTCGATAACAGGTAAGCTAGACAAAGCATTGTGGTAACTGCGGGCTAAAGCGCGTTCAGGATGCACAGGCGAAAGGTCAACGATCGCCGCACTGATACTACCGCGTCCACCAACTAAGTCAGCTCCAAAAATAGGAATGCCATATTCAGGATTAGGAAACATTACACAGTGCAGAATATCTAACCCGCTACCCACTCTAGCTAACTCTAAATGGAGCTTCCGAAATTGTGGAGTACTGTAGCAATGATTTTCAATGACTAGTCGCTCACCCTCTAAAGCACCCTCAACATAGCCTAGATCTTCTGGAACTTGATAGAGAGATAAATCTAAGTTTTCTCGCCACACAGTTTCAATACAGTCGGCAAGATTGTGAATTAGAGGATATTGTTGCTCTCGCAGCGACACTTGAACTGTTTGAATCATGGGATTCTATCTCAATTTATTTTAAAAAATTATTTATGATCTCACCATTGCCTATTTATTGTGCAAAATCCGTGCAGCAACTGTAAATTTTCAGTATTGTAATCATTTGTTAGGTTACGACTAACCGATAATTAGGGCAGTAATCTGTGAAATCAATTTTTCGGTTCTCATAGTGGCGATCGCCTTTTGTCATCATCAGGCGCGATCGCGACAGTTCTGTTATTCATAATGACTTTTGCAGCCAGCTAAATCTCTGTATCAGTCACTTGGTAGACGAGACGATGTTCATCACTGATACGTCTTGACCAAAATCCACTCAGTCCATATTTTAGAGGTTCAGGTTTACCAATACCTGAAAAAAGCGATCGCTCAATGTCTTTGATAAGTTCTACTATTTTGTTGTAAATTTTTCGATCCATTTTTGCCCATGCGTTATAGTCCTCAAAGGCTTCTGCTTCAAATAGGATACGTCTTCTCATGAGAGACTATCCCAATTAAGTTCTACGAGGTTATTACGGTTTTGGATGTTTTCCACCGCAGTTAGTAATCTCTTTCTATTGGCGGGATTTTGTAATAGAAAAGCGGTTTCATCGCTTTCGTATACAACTATTTCGATTTCTTTGTTTTGGAAAGCGGCTTTTAATCTTTCTAGGAAATTGTTGTCAAGTTCGTTAGCATTCAATCGATAACTGATTTGCATTTCTGATAACGCCTGATAGCGTGAATTTATATGATACTTACCATAATATAAGAGTTTTAAAGTTTTGGGAGCGATCACCTTTTGTCATCATCAAGCGCGATCGCTAATAGACTTTTAGACAAAAGTTAATTAAGACGGAAATAGGTGATCGCTTCCCTATTATCGAGTTAGGCTATAATTATTAGCAAATTTACTGTTCTAAAATTGATTATGTCTCTATCTAAAGTTGAAGAACGGCTATCAAAACTTGAAGCTGAAGTTACGCTATTAAAGCTATCTTTAGTGAATAGTGCAAATACTGTCAAACCTTGGTGGGAAAACATAGTTGGTGTATTTGCTGATGATCCTAGTTTTGAAGAATCGATCGCGATCGGTAGAGAATATCGTCGATCTTATAAAGATTTATTTGAGACATCTGAGGTCGAATAATGTATTTTTTGGATTTTGAAAATATTGCTAATTTCCAAGTGGAAGATTGGACAAGTTAAGAGATCGCCCTTTGTCATCATCAAGCGCGATCGCAAAACACCCTTAGTATTCACGAATGATAAATACTAGTGTCCTGGACTTAGGTTGATTTTGCTTTTGGATACGAATTAGGCGATCGCTTCCTCTTGCTCGTATTGGTGAGAGGTGATCGCGCGATCGATTTCTTCTTAATGTGCAGTGTAATAGAATCGGGCGTTGCTCAAGTCGTCTGTGGTTAATGAGGGGAAGTTTCGTAAAAGCTCTGGGGTATCGGCTCCTTGTTGTTGGAGTGAGATAATTGTCCAAACGGGGATGCGAGTATTGCGGATTCTTGCGTGACCTCCACATACGCCGATGGTTTTCTGGATTGCGCGAGATTTTAGTTTTTCTTGCAATAGCGAATATTCATCTGGGGCAAGGGATTCGATTACTTGGGCTAGGGATTTTACTAGTTTTGTATTCATAGTTAATTTGTCACTTTAATCCATGCTGAGTTTAGAAATCCAGTCTGACTTTGATATTTTTTATATCTACTTCTCAAAGCTTCTATATTGGGACTTAACTGTTTCTTCTTAGGCAATCTTAGGTCTTTATTATTAAATTCTCCATAGTCTTTCAATAAATTTGGAGCAATACATACCGTCATTGTGTCTGGATCGATTGCAATTAGATCACGATCGTTAGTAATGGCGAGACGAGTAATAGCATCACAGTACTTTCTAGCAGATGTCCACAAGAACGATGATAAATATAACGCCGCCATAGAATCTCTAGATTAGCGCGATCGCTAGAATCAATCTCTGGCAAATGGTCGTATCATTCCGTAAAAAAATCCTTCGATTCACTACGACTCAAGCCAAACTTTTGTTCTGTTTCCGCAATTTTTGTGACAGTCTCAGTAACGGCTAGCGCTGGCATCATGAATACTTTGAATTAGTGCCTAGATTTAGGATAGCAAGTTTTAACGGGATTTCAGCGATCGCTAGTTTCCCCATGATGTCTTCTCGACGACCGACTTTTGCTAAACCCTCGTGATAACAGTAACTATTAGTCTTTCCTTTAGACAATAATGACAAAAGTTACAAATTCTTCAAAGAGAGATTTTTGGCAAAGCTCTCTTAAGTTTATTTTGCAATGGGAAACTAGAAATGCGATCGCCCATTACGAATTTTTAAACGCCGTACTTTATTAACTGTATTTTGTCTTGATGTACCTGCTGGCGGTTCGTAAGTGTAGTTGTGGGGCTTGTCTGATTGGGGCTTGATGTAATTTAGTTCCGCTTCAATGTATTCTAGCTAAGTGTTTGCCAAGGTTTCATTCTGCGTTGGGCGATCGGCTATCAGGCTTTCTAAACTCATGGATAATATCCTCTAGCTATTGCAGCGTTACTTTGGAGAGGAGTGACTTTATATTGTCATGGCATTCATATTTCTATAGCTTGGCAAATAATATGGCATTTTTATCGGTTTGCCGTAGTATTTTTGTTGAGTTTAATATCAACTATGTCAGCTCATTCAATAATTCCCGCGATCGCGCCTTTTTCATAGGAATATTGCCGATCTCAGACAGAGATTCAGATTAGAATATTAACGTAATTTCTGTATCCACATCCTATGGCTCGAAAACCTAAAGTTTCTGCGGATAACACTAATAAGGATCTTGGGCTTTCAGATCTACGTGTTCGCCTCAACTTTTTGGAGAAGGAAAACGGCATGTTAATCAAGCAAATTGAGACTAATCGTACTAAATTAAATAGCCTCAATGACAGCATTAAAGAAGTTAGTATTCAGATCGCTCAACGTGTCGCTCCCTTTCGTCAAAAGATGCTGGAATTAGACGAGCAAATTCATACTGTTTTCCAAGAAATTCTGACTGGCAGAAAATTGGGCAAGAAGTCCCGCAAAGATATTGAGACAGTCTACTATCATCTCCAATCCGATGGAATCATCAGTCCTAAACATTTGCCGATGGAATCGGATATATTTGAAAATGATCATGAGTCTGACGATGAGCCTAATTGGGACAACTACAAAGGGCACTCTCATCAAAAAGTGCTCGAAGATATTCCTAAGCCCGATCGCGATGAATTAAAAAAGATTCGACAGCTTTTTTTGCGTCTAGCCGATAGTTTTCATCCTGACAAGGTAACTGACGAAGCGGAGAAGGAATATCGCACCGAGATTATGAAAGAAATTAATCTTGCTTATCAAGATGGTGATTTGGCGAGACTTTTGGCGATTGAAAAGCAGCAAGAGTTGGGTGCAATTATCGATCGCGATAGTTCTGACGATCTGACTCGTCACTGTGCCAAAGTGGAAGCGGAGAATACTTATCTAAAGGATCAACTTGAAACCTTGAAGCGGCAGCTTAAACTCACGAAAAAGACGCAGCAAGGTGAAATGACTGCGGTTTTCAAGAAGATAACTAAGTATGGCGGCGATCCAATGGGCGAGGCTTTGCGTGAGGTTGAGACTCAGATCTCAGTTATCGAACAAATGCATCAGTTTGTTGTCGATTTTCGCGATCGCCGCATCACGATTAAAGAGTTTTTGAGAGGTCCCGAATTCCTGAGGCAACAGCAAATGTCACAAGAGGAGTTGCTGTTGGAATTTATGGCTCAATTTCAGCAGTAAATGAACCACAAGAAAAATTTTGAAAGTACTGCGGAGCAACACTTTCAAAATTTTTCTTAGTTTGGTTTTAATCGCAAAGCGCTGTAAACACAAAAAAAGGCGATTGAGCAAATCGCCTTTGAAGTTTAGGTTAACTCGATGTGAGGGATAGCAAAAATGTAGCTGCAAATAATCAAGAACTTAAAAAGTTTGGCGCTCATCTGAGTAAAACTAGCCGAGAAATTAGTTTTCATTGATGCGACGGGAAAGGGAGTATCCAATTTGTCGCAAAATACGCGATAGATGTAGTGTTTTCCCTACCATCTGGTTCTATGAAAGCAAAGTCATAATAATACATAGAACTGTTTGCAGGAGAGAAAATAATGTTTTTTCATTCGTCGTATCTAATCCTAATACCAGGGATGATCTTGATGTTTTGGGCGCAACAGCGCGTCAAAGCTACCTACGAAAAATATGCCGACATTCAATCTAGTTTAGGGATGACAGGCGCACAGGTCGCCAAAACGATCTTGCAACGTATGGGTATTTATGATGTAACTGTCGAGCAAGTCGAAGGGCAACTAACCGATCATTACGATCCATCCGCTAAAGCAGTCCGATTATCCGAATCGGTCTACTCATCATCATCTTTAGCCGCCGCCGCGATCGCAGCCCATGAATGTGGTCACGTATTGCAAGATGTCCGTGGTTATCAATTCATGAACATCCGTGCGTCGCTAGTACCAGTAGCAAATATCGGCGCAAACTTTGGACCACTGATGGTAATGGCAGGACTATTTCTGACCTCATTGGGTAGTTTGAGTACAGTTTTTATCAACCTTGGCATTATTTTATTTGCAGGAGCCATCCTGTTTCACGTCGTCACTTTACCTGTTGAGTTTGACGCATCAAGCCGCGCTTTGAAACTGATTGACGAGCTAGGAATTTTACAAGGCGAAGAAAATCGTGGCGCTCGTAGTGTGCTCAATGCTGCCGCATGGACCTATGTAGCGACTGCGATTTATGCAGCATTGCAGTTAGTACAGTTGTTATTAATCAGAGGCGATCGCTAATCCATGCGATTTAGCAAAAAAGCGGCGCGAAGCGCCGCTTTTTTGTTTTATTAACTTAGCTAGAGAGCGATCGATTCGAGGTCTTCTTGTAGAGATCGTAAGTCAGGTAAAGGTTTTGTCAGTTGGACGCTTTCTATCATCTTCGTCTTATCATCTTTTGATGATGCAATTTCTGTAGGCGGATAGAGCCAAACAGCAAACAACTTGGTCATTTGTGGCATTAACAGATAGGTCATGGTTGGAACAGCAATCGCCGTAACGATCGCCACACGAAGTACTAAAGGCAACATTACCAATAGCTCCTGAAGCGTTGCCGAAATTATGGTAATTAATGGGAACACAGCCAGCCAAGTAACCAAAACCATTTTGTAACGTGGTGGTGGCGTAATCGATGGTCTTCCAGGAAGAGTAAACCAAGTTTCTAAACCAGATATTATTTGAATCTGCGGTGGACTGACTGTAAGAGGTTCGGCTATGTCAAACCATTGTTTTCGTTCTGGTGAAGTTTCCCAATTACGAAGATTACTTAGGCGATCGAACTTAAAAATGATGCGATACTCTGGATCGTCAGAATTAACTGGACGAAAAATGTTACTACCTAAATGACCCCGAAATTGTCCACAGGCATTAGTAATACCAACTAGAAACAATTCAAATTCTTCCTTACATTCTGGCTTTACCCGTCGTGAGATTGTAACCGTTACAGAGGGATCGTTAACACTGCTCTGGGTTTCCGACATGTTTGATTTTCTCTTTAAAGTAGTTTGTACTAGAACTTGGATGTCCAATCAATAGATATTTTCACAATAGATAAGTTGAATTACAGTAAATTGCGAACAATCTAAACCCAATATTTTGTTGAGAGTTTTGCTTTGCGCAACTCTCAACAAAATATTGGGATTTATTTTTAGTAGGACAAAAATAGCTTGAAGCCCCATTCTTTCGTAGGGGCAATTCATGAATTACCCCTACGAAAAACTAGTTGCATATGCTCTGTCTTAGCCACTTAAAGCAATTACCGATCAAACGAACCCTAAGAAAAATTTTGAAAGTGTTGCTCCGCAGTACTTTCAAAATTTTTCTTGGTTTGGGTTTAAGCACAAAGCGCTAAAGAAGTGATGAAGTGGGCAGTATAAGCGTGAAGCTAGTCAAGCCTAGAGTCGGTGGGTCAAGTTGCAAATTGCCGTTGTGAGCGCGAGCAATTTCTCGCGATAGACTTAATCCTAAGCCAAAACCCTCTACGCCTCGGTTACGGGCAGGATCGGCGCGATGAAATCGATCGAATAGACGATCGCGATCACTAGTAGAAATATCCTGAGAACTATTGCTGATTGTTACAAAGAGTGATCTGTCCTTGAGAACTGTCTGAATCTGAATCCAACCATTTGGCAAATTATATTTAATAGCATTGTTGATTAAATTTTGGAGAACCTGCGTTAGTAATTCGCGATCGCCTAAAATTGATAGATCGGGAAGAACATCTAATTTTAGAGAAAGGTCAGGAGCTAAAATTTCGATGTCCTCAGCGAGTTCGTAGAGAATCTGCGAAAAATTTAACTCAACTTTCTGTACACTCATTCGACCAGAATCAGCAAGCGATAGCAAAAGCAATTTTCTTGTAATGGAACTAAGACGGCAGACTTCATCAAGCAAATTACTGAGGGTTTGCTGCATTTGCGAACCTGTTTCCGTATGCTGTAGGGCAAGTTCTAATTCTCCCTGCAAGATGGCTAAAGGGGTTTTGAGTTCATGGGCAGCATCGGCACTGAAACGCGAAGCTTGCAAAAAACTACGTTCCAATCGTTCCATCATTTGGTTGAATACCTGCACAAGTTCCACAAATTCTATATCTAGATCTGTAATCGATGTGCGCTGATTAAGTCCCTTAGCCGTAACGCGGCGAATACCCTCTGTCAGATGTTTAATTGGTTTTAAAGCTCCACCCGATAGTAACCATGCTCCTATAGTCATTAATAAGAGAGTAAAAGGAATAGCGATCAAGAACACATTTTGAATTGTGCTCATCTCGCGATCGATCACTTGTAAATTGATCGCGATCGCAATTTTGACAAGGGGAGATGATGCTGTCCCCATCCGCCATACTCCTGTCGAGGTTTTACGCGTAACTAGACTGGATATAGCTTGAGGTGTCTTACTATCTTCTATTGCTGGTCGATTTTCAGGTGGTGATTGCTCCAAGGGACGACCAAATGGGGGTGGCTCTGGTCTTCCCCTTGGCAATTCCTGATTTTGGGGTGGTGGTGGCAGTCTGCGATCCAAGGACTGATTATTGAAGGGCTGATTATTGGTCGATAGTGCTTGATTTAACGATGGAAGTAGACGATCGAGTGGATTCCCGATCGCTGCTGGGACGAAAATAAATAAGGATTCAGGATTGAAGTCTGTTTGCCAGTTCTTTGATTGATAGATAGTTTTACTATCACTATCGAGTACCAATAAGGCGATCGCATTTTGGATATTGTCACCTAAAAATGATGATTGGTGCTGTTCGTAGAGCTGCCAATGTTCTAGTGGGCGAGGTGCTGAAGATTCTCGCAATAATTGATCTTTAATTTCATTGTCAATTGTGTTTAGCTTCGATTGGTAGAAGAGAAAATAGGTGACACCACTAAACCCCGCGATCGCAGTTCCCGCTAGTAAAGCGGATAACAAGGCTATGCGAAAACGGAATGATTTTAGTTTCACAGTATTTACGTTAGTTCAGTATTTTATTGTGAGAGAGGCTTCTCACAATGCCTATGGTTTGCGAAATCGATAACCAACACCCCGCACACTTTCGAGACATTCTTCGCCGCTCACTTTTTCAATTTTTTTACGAAGGCGTTGAATGCAGACATCAATTAAATTAGTATTAGGATTAAAGTCATAACCCCACACATGTTCGAGGATTTGAGTTCTAGTAAATACTCTTCCAGGCGATCGCATCAGGTATTCCAGTAGATTGAACTCACGCGAAGTTAGTTCGATCGCTTCTAGTTTGCAGGTAACTTCCCGTGAGAGGCGATCGAGTTTTAGGGGATAGACATTGAGGATATTTTGGCGATCGCCAGAAACACGACGGACAACTGCATGGATGCGAGCAATTAACTCTTCAACAAAAAATGGTTTAGCAATGTAATCATCGGCTCCTAGGTTTAGTCCTGCGAGGCGATCGTCAAGCTCATTTCGGGCAGTCAATAAAATTACAGGAGTAGTATTCCCTTCCTTGCGTAAACCTTTGAGAATTGCTAAGCCGTCCTTCCCAGGAACCATAATATCGAGAACAATCGCATCATATTCTAAATCTAGCGCCCTCGCATAGCCATCATTGCCGTTATTACAGTAATCAACTATAAAGCCATGCTCTTTTAAGCCAATACATACAAAATTGGCGATTTTCTCTTCATCTTCGACGTATAGAACATTCATAACCACACCTCTCCATCCAAATATTCTACTTTTATATGGGCTAGAGAGTGACTTGGCAAAAATTACAAAATTGTAATTTTATCTTTAGGCGATTGGTAATTTTTGTAGGTTTCAATTAAATACATCAACAAAAGTAGTCCTGAAGGTCAAAATGATTAAACTTACCAAAGCAATTCAATTTGTGGCGATCGCGCTGATTTTAGAAACTACATCTATTTTACCTAATTCAGCCATCCTAAATATTAATGCTCAAGCACAATCACAATCACAATCTAGTCAAGAGCGATCGCGTCCAGAACCACCACTTCACCCTGACTTAGCAGCAGTGGCGAAGAAACTAGGTATTAGCGAGGCGAAATTGGTGGAAGCTTTAGGTTTACCTCCTAAGCCACCTGAATCTAGCCAAGAACAATCACGTCCAGAACCACCACCTCGTCCTGACCTTGCATCGGCAGCTCAGAAGTTAGGCACAACCGAGGCAAAATTAGTAGAAGCTTTGGGTTTACCTCCTAAGCCTCCTGAATCAGATAAATGCAATCGCTCTTAACCCTTTGAGCAGACTTAGGGGTGGATGACAAGAACATGAGAAAGCATTTTTTCCAAATTATATTCGCCTTTTTCTTGTTAATAATTGGGCTGAACTTAGCCACTACAGCTAACTCTAGTAATATATCCCAATCCTTAACTGCAAACTATAGTCAGAGCGATCGGGAATATCTAAAGCATTTACCTTTGGGTGATGGCAAGTTATCGAACTACCCTAAAATCGGTTGGATTTGGGCTTGTCATACCGATCCTAATGGTGGTGGAGCATTTAGAAATGGCGAGTGGATTAAGAACGATGGTACGTATGATTTCACTTCTAAACCAAGTGTAAAAGGTTCCGTAACGTGGTCATCTCACTTTAATATGGCACTTCAGGGAGATCGACGCATTTTTACATCTAACGATTTACCAAATCATCCTACAGGTATCTATCCTATATCTCCAACAGATCCTGCTTTCCAATACGACCGCAACCCCAATACTATTAGCTCTCACAAGATTAGTATCGAATTGCCCGCCAATCCAACATTGGCTTCTCGACCATCCTGTACACCTGAAGCCGTAGGTATTCTGCTAACTGGGGCTGTCCTTTTTAATGCCTTAGATGCTCCAGGACGAGATGCTATGGCTCATGAGATCCAAGATGGTTGTCAAGGACACCCTCAAAAGTCGGGGGTTTATCATTACCATAACGTTACGTCTTGTCTTCCCGATCAACGAACAAAGGATGGTCATTCTGTATTGGTGGGCTATAGCTTGGATGGATTTGGTATTTACGGTCGCTATAGCGAGGGCGGACAGGCTCTAACCAGCGCATCGCTAGATGAATGTCACGGGCATTCTCATCAAATTGAATGGAATGGCAAACAAGTAGAGATGTATCACTACCATGCAACTTTGGATTTTCCCTATACGATTGGCTGTATGCGCGGTTCCTATACAAGAAAAAATGTGATGGCGATCAGTGGAGACCCCCATCAAGGGATGTTAAAACATTGGCAGCCTCCTGCCCCTATCGATTTTCATTAAGTAAGTAAATCATTAGTCTGACTAACGCATTCATTAACAAGTAATAGCAGAATTCAACAAGGGGATAAAAAATGTCAGGATTAAAAACGCTGCAAATTTCCAATGATGGTTTTGCCTTTGATTCAGAAACTGGGGCAACCTATACCCTCAATCGGTGCGGACGCTTGGTATTACAAAAAATGCAACAGGGCGAATATCGCGCTCAGATCGCCTCCACACTCTCGGAGCAATTTGGCATTGCTCAAGGCTTAGCAGAAAGAGATTTAGCCGATTTTTTGCAGCAAATGGAATCCCTTGGACTCGTCCCAAATATAAAAGGGGTAATGTCATGAAATCTATCACCAAAACCTTTAGCGTGGCGGTAACAGGCATTAACGCGATCGATAATCCTGCCCCAGGAACAGGTGTAGCCAGAAGCCTACGAGAAGATAGCCAGTTGTCAATGAAGGTCATAGGGTTAGCCTATGACGCTATGGAACCTGGTCTATATATGGATTGGTTGTTCGATCGCTGCTACATCATGCCCTATCCATCGGGCGATCCTGAAACCTTAATGGAGCGCCTAGAGCAAATTCAGAACCAATCAGGACTAGATTGCATTATCCCTAATTTTGATGTGGAATTGCCACTCTATATCCATTGTGCCAAAGAACTAGAAGCGATCGGCGTTCGCACTTATTTACCAACAAAGTCCCAATTTGCCTTAAGAAATAAGGCGAAACTTGCCGAAGTTGCCCCTAGTTTTAGTATCAAAGTGCCGAAAACTGTCACGGTGACATCAGTTCAGGAACTGCAAGACGCGATCGCCGATTTGCAGTTTCCCTTGATGATTAAGGGTTCCTATTATAAGGCATATCGTGTAAACACCTTTGAACAAGCTCTACAGCGCTTTCATCAATTGGCTGCCGAATGGGGTTATCCAATTATTGTGCAGCAGGTAATTACAGGAATTGAGCTGAATTTGGTCGGGGTGGGAGATGGTAAGGGTGGACATCTTGGTCTAGTGACGATCAAAAAGATGACTATTACCGAGATGGGAAAAATTTGGAGTGGCGTAACGATTCACCATGAAGGAATGCGATCGTCTGCCGAAGCATTTCTCAGCCACACAAAATGGAAGGGAGCTTTTGAATTGGAATGCATGGTCGATCGCGATGGAGAAATCTATTTGATTGAGATTAATCCACGCTTTCCTGCATGGACATATTTTGCAACGGGTGTGGGTATTAACCTACCTTCACGCTTGGTTAGAGATGCCCTCGGTCTGCCAATTCCCGTCAATCAAGATTACGAATCTGGCAAATTATTGATGCGCTACACCTACGAAATCATCACCGATGTTGCGCCTTTACAAACCTTGGTAACTTTAGGAGAAATCTAAAAATGTCAACAGCACAGTACAGTAAGGAACAGAGCGAACATTACGAAAAGCCCATGATCCGTAAGCTGAAAAGCGGTTTGATGAATAAGTTTGCAGGAGCATCCCCAAATCAGCGCAAAGTCAAAAGCGAAATTGCAGGAGTCGCCGTAGAAGATTTGGTTGCTAAATATGGTTCGCCTTTGTTTGTCTATTCTGAAAGAGCTTTGCGACGTAAATTTTGTTCGATGAAACAGGCTTTTACCACCCGCTATCCTAATGTCACCTTGGGCTGGTCTTACAAAACTAACTATCTGAAATCCATTTGTGCGATTTTACATCAAGAGGGGGCGATCGCTGAGCTAGTCTCCAAGATGGAATACGACAAAGCTAAGGCTTTGGGCGTAGAAGGTAAAAATATCATTCTCAATGGACCTCATAAACCCTATGCAACACTTGAGAAAGCGGTGAGAGATGGGGTGACGATCAATGTCGATCATTTGGATGAGATTGAGGATTTAGAGGCGATCGCTACGCAGCTTGGACAAACGATTTCTGTCGGTATTCGTCTTAATTTAGATGCAGGGATTCAGCCTTGCTGGTCACGATTTGGCTTTAATCTAGAATCTGGGCAAGCAATGGAAGCAGTTCATCGCATAGTCACTGGTGGCAAATTGCGAATTAACGGTTTGCATAGCCACATTGGGACTTTCATCATGGAGCCAGAAGCCTATGCTCGTCAGGTCGAGAAAATGGTCCAACTTGGTTACGAGATTGAATCCCTCTACGGTTGGCGGATGGATTATATCGATATTGGTGGTGGATTTCCTTCCCGCAGTCGTTTAAAAGGAACCTATCATGCGGCGGAAGTTCTTACTCCTGCCATTGACGATTATGCTGATGCGATCTGTGATGCACTTTGGGCAAACCTCAAGTCGGGACATATACCGAAATTAATTCTCGAATCAGGACGTGCTGTCGTTGATGAAGCAGGATCTCTAATCACTAGTGTCTGTGGCACAAAACGTCTGCCCGATGGGACTCGCGCCTATGTGATTGATGCGGGTATTAATCTCTTATTTACTAGCTTCTGGTATAACTTTGATATTGCCCTTGGTCAACCAGTAATTGGCGAGTGCGAACCTTCGGTACTCTATGGACCGATGTGTATGAATATTGATGTCATTGCTGAAAGTATTGCTTTACCTGCTTTATCAAGAGGCGATCGCCTTGTGGTTTCCACTGTTGGTGCTTATAACAATACCCAATGGCTGCAATTTATCGAATATCGCCCTAATGTGGTTTTAATTACGGAATCGGGGGATGTGGAATTGATTCGCGAAGCCGAGGATCTCAGTGACTTGGAACGCAGAGAACGACTTCCTGCTCGTCTAGCTATTACTTCGTTAGAGCCTGTTTAAAATTGATAAAATGCCGCGCTAGGCGCGGCATTTTATCAATTCTTTAGCGCCATCAAAAATTTATGTTGATATGATTCATTTAAAGAGTTTCTATATGATTGGGATAAACTCGCGATCGCTACATCCATTAAAAGCGATATTCTCTAATATACCTAAGCCATCTATTCGACAAAGACAAAAAATTAAAAATATCTGGCAAACAGCACAACATTTAGTTACTTCCATTTGTGCAGCAGTATCTGAAATTATATTCCTGCGGGGGGCAGGCATAGGTTCAATTTTAATCGCGGCGATGATGCTTCAGCCATCAGTACTAATGATGGGGATGACTGGCTTATTTACAGCAATTTGTTTAGCCTCGGTCATGCAATTAAAGCGCGATTATCTTAATTATGCTCCATTGCTTTTTAATCCACTCTTAGCAGGATTAGGGGTAGGCTACCTATTCCAAATTACGCCCGCATCTCTAGCTTTAGCAGGGATTGCAGGATCGTTAGCCTTTGTGCTGACATGGACTTTGTCGCATATTTTACGCACCTTTCTAATCTTGCCAGTCCTTAGTTTACCCTTTGTTGCCGTAAGTTGGATTGTCCATTTAGCTGCCTTTCGTTACGCAGGATTAATTCCTGCGATCGCCCATTCCCATACCTATTCCATTGGCTTACCTGAATTTATTGAAGGATTCCTCCGAACATTAGGTTTAATTTTTTTCTTACCAAATATTTATATTGGCATTGTAGTAATGCTATTGCTGCTATGGAATTCACGCATTCAGTTCATCTTAGCGATCGCAGGTTATGCTCTCGGCACTTATATTCGTGCCACGCTCACAGGAACATTTCTCTATGTTTATCACGATCCCGCCGCCTTAAATTTTATTTTAGTTGCCCTCGCCATTGGCGGATTCTATCTCATTCCTTCGCCCCGTAGTTATTGCCTCGCAGCGATCGCTGTGGTCTTTACCGCCCTTATTGGTGAAGCTGTGAGTGTATTTTGGGCGACAGTTGGCTTACCAGTCCATGCATTCCCCTATAATCTCGTCACCCTTTCTTTTCTATATTTATTAGGTAGTGTTGGGCAAAAACTATTAGCTCGCTATCCCCAAGCTTCTCCCGAAAAAACCTTGGATTATGAACTCACAGCACGAACTAGAGAAAGAGGTAATTGTCGAGCGATTGCATTACCATTTGTGGGACGATGGAAGGTGTGGCAAGGAGTAGATGGACGCTGGACACACCAAGGTTTGTGGCGCTATGCCTATGATTTTATACTTTGTGATGACGAAGGACAAACCTATCGAAATCAAGGCATTCAACTTAAAGACTACTATGCTTTCCAAAAGCCAATTCTCTCACCTATTTCAGGCTGGGTGACGCGGCTGGTTAGCGATTTACCTGACTGTGAGATCGGTGTGGTCGATCACGATCGCAATTGGGGCAATTATGTAATTCTCTATGACGATCGAGGCTTTTATGTAGAAATTTCACATTTCTCTCAAAATAGTATTGTCGTCAAACAAGGCGATCGCATCAATCAAGGACAATTGTTAGGTAGGTGCGGCAATTCTGGCTATTCCCCACAACCCCATATCCATATTCAAGCGCAATTTACGCCCGAAATCGGGGCAGCCACAATTCCATTTGGTTTTACTAATCTATTAGTTAACGCGCAACTTATTTCTGAATGTGAACCTAAAGAGAATGATATATTAGAAGCCATCCCCGTTGAAAGAAACTGCTCTCAAGTTCTTTCCCTTACCCTTGACTCCCAACTTTATTTCCAAATTGAACGTAAACAAAAGACTGGCAAGTCTAAAAATTCACATTTGTCTGTAACTGTGCGAATGGCGACTGATGGAACATTTTATCTCGATTCAGGTAAAGCCAAACTCTATTTTACTCAAAGCGATCGCGGTGTAAAGTTCCATCGTATCGATGGTAAAGATCCTAATCTCAATCTATTATTTCTTGCTATGCCCAGCTTGCCTAATATCAAAAAAATCGGCTATTCGTGGCAGGATTATTTACCGATTAGCATTGTAACCCAAGGATTTCAGCAAATGTCCTATCAACTGATGAGTTCTTTTGATTCGAGCTTAGCATCGGCTCGTTATCAAGGCGAATGGAGATCTGCTTCTGAACTTTTTGGCACTGTATCAATATTAGGCGATCGGCGCAAGATTAGTACTATTGTAAATTTTGACTTTGACAAGGAATTAGTTATCATCTCTACTAATTCTATGCACTAAGGATAAAACTATGGCAATCATTACAGGATTATCAGGCAATGAGATTTTTTGTTTGTTAAAGCATGGTTTGACCGCAGGAGATTTGGTGATTGGTAATAGTGTGATCTCGCTGGGATTGTTAAATAGCATTGGTTCTGGACTAAAAACACTGGTTGGTGGTGAGGTTCATCAAGTCACTAAGATTATCCATGAAGGTAGGCAACGGGCCTATGCCAGAATGCTTGAAGAGGCAAAGCATCACGGAGGTGTGGGGATTACGGGTGTATCTAATGAACTCATTTTTCATGGTGCAAATGTAGAATTTCTAGCGATCGGCTCCTGCGTTCATCGCAATGGGGAAAGAACAAGACACTTAGAATTCTCAACCTCTGCTGATGGTCAAGCCCTATACTGCCAACTCGATTGTGGATTTACACCCAAACAATTTGTGTTTGGCAATGTGGCTTATTCCATAGGTGTTGGTGGTGGCATTATCGGTAGTTTTAGGAGTCTTGCTCGTGGCGAGATTAAGGAATTCTCAAGGATCTTTAATGAAACTAGGCATCTGGCTCTCCAACGGATCAAAGCAGAGGCAAGAGAGGTAGGGGCAAATGCAGTTGTGGGCATCAAAACAGCGATTCTCCCCTTTGGAGGAATGCAAGAAATGGTGATGATTGGTACTGCCTCCAACCATCCATTATTACCAGATGTTTATCGTCAAAATCCGATCGCTAGCGATCTGACAAATGAAGAAATGTGGAATCTGATCAATCAAGGATATATGCCCGTGCAATTAGTCTTGGGTGTTTCAGTCTATTCTTTGGGTTTGCTCGGTGGAATTTCTTCGTTTTTTAAGTCTTTTGTGCGTGGAGAAATTAGAGAATTAACTACGCTCATTTACGAAGCAAGAGAGGAAGCACTAAAACATATTGATGAGGATGCTCGTCGTTGTGGAGCCGATCAAGTGGTAGGAATTAAAACCTATGTTTACAATTTGGGCGGTGGGATTATCGAATTTTTAGCAATTGGTACAGCAGTGAAGAGAATGCCAGATGTTAGAACTGAATCAGAAAATTTATTACCTCAGGCAATTATCCGCGACCAAGATACATTCATTAATACGGCTGAAACTACATCTAGTTTCTCACTAAATCAGCCAACCAACTCCACCAGTATTCTTGGTGTGTTTGCTGGGTTAATCGTTTTTGGGTTCTGGCTAATATTTATCCTAATTCGAGTTTTTCATCGTTAAAAGACAAAGCCATCTTTAGTTGGGTAATTTGCAGGGTGTAGTGAATGAGTAGTTAACTATGCATGAGAGCGGTGTGGAGATCGCGTTGACAAAACTTTCAAAAAAATATTGCTAATGTCACACAGTATACTTACATTCTTACTATCCTTATTGCTACTGTGGAATCAAGTGGATATGTGATTGCCACCGTGTGAGGAAGAAATTTATAATGTCTAAATTTAATAGAAAGAAAGCTATAAAAAGTAGCTTTCTCACCCCAGTATTATTTACTGCGACTATTGCTGCGTCTACACTTTTTGCTACCAATGCTAATGCAGAAAATAAAGTTAGTTTAGAAGGCGATCGCACAGTTAAAGAAGCAGAAACTGCGCGTACAGTAAATGCTGATAACCTTGTCGAAAAATCTCAATTACGTCCCAGTGCGATTTCACAAAACGTCACTTCTGTATCTCAACTTAGTGATGTTAGATCGACAGATTGGGCTTTTACCGCATTACAGTCGTTAGTAGAACGCTATGGCGTAATAGCTGGCTATCCCAATCGCACTTTCCGAGGTAAGCAATCGCTTTCTCGCTATGAATTTGCGGCTGGATTGAACTCTGCTTTAGACAAAATTAACGAAATTATTTCGTCAGGTCTAGCAGATAAAGTCAGCAAAGAAGACCTTGCTACTTTGCAAAAACTCCAAGAGGAATTTGCTAGTGAGTTGGCAACTCTTCGCGGTCGCGTAGATGCTCTTGATGCTAAGACGGCTAAGCTCGAAGCACAACAATTCTCCACCACCACCAAGCTTCGCGGCGAAGCAATCTTTGGTCTAGCTGCTGAATCTGGTAAACCTGCCAGTTCTAATGTAGTTTTCGACTACCGCGTTCGTCTTAACTTAGACACCAGCTTTACTGGTAAGGATTTGTTAAGAACTCGCTTGCAAGCAAGCAATACACTTGCCTTTAATACTTTTGGAGTAGGGAATGGCACACGCCTTTCCTTTGATGGAACTACTGTTTCTGGTACTAGTTCTAATGTCTTTGAAGTCAACCGCTTGTACTACAAGTTTCCAATTGGTGATAGCTTTACTGCTTACATTGCGCCAGTTGGAGCAGTTGAGGATATCATTGATCCACTCAATCCTCTTGAAAGCGATAGCCAAGGTACAATTTCCCGTTTTGGTCGCTACAGTCCTTTGACTCGAATTGCCTCCAATGGTGGCACTACAGGTGTAGCAGTTGCTGGCTTTGAGTATAAGTTTTCAAATCAAGTTAGATTTCAAGCTGCTTATACTGCGGCTAATGCTGCTGTTGCATCAGGCGCTGGTGGTGTAACTGGTGGTGATACCAAAATTGCTGCTCAATTTGTTTTCAAGCCTGCTGATGGTCTCACTTTTGGTGTTGGCTATGCAAATGCATATACTAACACTGCTGGCAATGGACTTGGAACTGGTCTAAACGGCGACGGCACTACTGCTGGTATTACTAATGCATTATTGCCAAACGTATCTGGTATTCAGAGTAATACCGTTGTTGGCAGCTTGATTTGGGATATTACCAAGAAGTTTACCTTTAACACTTGGGGTTCTTGGATTTTTGCTAACTTTACTGGTGGTTCTGCAACCCTTACTAGTTGGAATGCTGCAATTTCTGGTAAAGACTTATTTACTGAAGGCGATCTAGCTGCTATTACATTTGGTCAACCTTTGTACGCAACTAATATCAGCGGATATAATTCTGCCGCTAATACTACCCCTTACCAACTTGAAGCTCTATATCGCTTCCGTGTTTCCAAGAATATCAGCATCACCCCTGGTGTATTCTTTGTATTCAACCCCAATAACAATAGTAATAACGGCACTGCAACTGTTGGTGTAATTCGTACCACCTTCACCTTCTAATCAAAATTCTATATTTAAAAAAGGGTGCAAAGCACCCTTTTTTAAATATAGAAATCAGGTTTGGGAATTTGATGATTTAGTGCCCAATCACCGATCGCTTTAATCTTGTATTCCACAGGATCGTGTAAGGTAAAAGTCCGTAAATTGCGCCAATAGCGATCGAAACCATACTTAGCAGAGGTAGATCTTGCGCCCATTACTTCAAAAATGCGACTGGTCACATCTAAACCGACTTTGTGAGCCGCAACTTTAGCTGTCGCGATCGCAACAGCAGTTTCGCCACGTTGTTGAGATGTGAGTTCCCATTCCTGTTCCCAAGAAGCTTGCAAAGCTAGTCCTGCGCGATCAACAAGGGCTTCCGTTGCTTGGAGATTTACCCACATATCACCATATTTTTCGAGAATATAAGAATCTTGGGTTGCACTATCTATTCCTGAATTTAGAAATGGTCGAGTTTGGGTTTGGGTATATTCCCTTGCCGCTTCAAAGGCTCCGATCGCAATTCCTAAATAGATATTTGCGAGATTTAATTGCGTTAAACAAGCACGAATTGTTTTGAAGGGGCAATCGCTCTGTGCTCTATTACCAAATATTTCTTGGGGATATACTTCCACTTGCTCAAAGCTAATGCTGCCACTATCGGTTTGCCGCTGCCCCATATTATCCCAATCATCATGAATAGTTACACCTTCACGCTTTGTAGGAATCGCTAAGACAGTCAATTCTGAAGTTTCCTGATTTACCGCAGTGATTGGTAAAATATCCGAATCTTTAGAGCCAGAGCAGAAACTTTTAATGCCATTTAAGTGCCAGATATCACCATATCTAGTTAAAGTTGCTCGACGATCTAGAGGATTGAGGGCATTACACCAAAACCAATTATTTTTGACTGTTTCTGCATAGAATTTCTCTTTCTGCTCAGTAGAACCAAAAATATGGGGAATAGTTACGCCGAGATGATGATAAGAGAATACATGGGCGATCGCACTATCAACCTTGGCAAACTCTCGACTGATTCTAAATACTTCATGCCAAGGTAATTCCCAACCGCCATAGGATTTAGGTATGGCTATTTTGAGTAACTCACTTTCCCGAATGCGATCGCGTTCATTTTTCGGCGTGCCACCAGTTTTGTCACGTTCAATAGCATTTGTAGCAAACTCGACAGCGAGTTGTTGAACGGTTGTCCAGTAATTATCAAAGGTCATAGATGAAATCGTTGTAATATATTTGTAAAATCAACTGTGAGTAATAGATTATGACGAAAGTATTGCAAGAGTCGCGATCGCTTTATGAGCAGGACATTTTGTTATGGGTAGAGGATACTGTCGCAAAGTTGAAAGCTGGAGATTTCCAGAACTTAGATATTGCTAACTTAATTGAGGAAGTAGAGTCATTGGGGATTTCGCAAAGAAAAGAGTTACTCAGCCGCTTAGTAACATTAATTGAGCATATACTCAAACGTCTTTATGTTGATATTCCCAATGACTTCAATGGATGGGAAAGAACAGTTAGAAATCAGCGTTCAGATTTGGAATTGTTACTGAAAGCAGCACCCAGCTTAAAAAATAGATGGGATGACAGTTTTACTGAAGCATGGCAAATAGCCCGAAAGAAAGTGAGTAAAGAGTATCGCAAGGTAGATTTCCCAACTCAATGGCAATATGCCTCAGACATTGATACAATCTTAGATTATGATTTCTGGCAGGTAGAAAATTAGCAATCATTAAGACTTTGGGCGCAGCGTGCGCCCAAAGTCTTATCTATTTATAAAGCTATTTTGGAGATTGCCAAATTACTTCGGAAACTTTGATTTCTTTAGGAATCAGTTTTAGTTTATAGAACGAATCAGCGATCGCCTGTTGTTCGGCAACAACGGTGGGAGGAATTGTTTCAAAGCCATAGGTGCGGCGATTGGTCACAGTGAGAAGAACAGGCTTATCAATCTTGAGCAAAGGCGACAAGAAATCAGCCACTTGATCGGGATTTGCTTTTGCCCAAGTTGCTACTTCCTCAGTCTCAGCACGAATTGCCTCAATGATTTTGGCATTCTTGTCAGCAAAGGATTTCGGAGCTAGATAAAAGTCACGATTTGTGACCAGCCCTTTACTATCGCGGATCACGCGCACAGGAGTTTTGGATTGAACTAAGGCATAGAAGGGATCCCAAATCACCCAAGCATCGACATTATCCTGCTCAAAGGCGGCTCTGGCATCGGCAGGAGAGAGATAAATGGGGGTGATATCTTCCCATTTCAAGCCTTCGGATTCGAGGATTCTGACGATCAAGTAATTAGCGCTAGAACCCTTAGCAAAAGCGACTTTTTTACCCTTGAGATCGGCGATCGTTTTGATGGGTGATTCTTCTTTGACTAGCAAAGCCGAGCTACTTTCTTTAGGAGCACTAGTTCCCACATAGACAAAGTTAGAACCAGCGGCTTGTGCCGAGATGGGCGGTGCATCACCTGTACGAGCAATGTCAATACTACCCGCCGCTAATGCTTCCATTTGAGGAGGGCCAGAAGGAAATTCTGTCCATTTGATTTCGGTGACACCCAGAGGCTTAAGTCGCGCCTCCAGCTTGCCCTTATTTTTAACCAAAGTCAAAGGATCGAACTTCTGATGTCCAATTCTTAAAACAATGGTTTGGGTGGGTGTGGCGGCGGTTGTCGCGGCTGGGGCGCTGGCGTTAGGGCTAGGGGAAGTAACGGTAGGAGTCGATGTAGGAGCGCAAGATACAACGGCGAGGCTTATGGTTAAGCCACTAGCAAAACGTACAGTGGTACTCTTGAGAAAGTTCAGTTTTGGAAAAGAGCGCGTAAAGGATTTCAACATAGTAATTTTGATAGATTTTAACTTTAAGAGCTAGGATGGAAGGCGCAAAGCGCAGTCCATCCTAGGGGGTTTAATTTTTATGAGCAAGGTAAACATCAAAGGGAATTTGTTCGATAAATTCTCCTGATGGGAAGAGATTTGCTACTGTTTCGCGCATCTCTTGCTCGAACTCATTTAGGCGATCGCCAAAATAGTCAGGACGACAAAAAGCCGTGGAATAGAGATATCCCACCCAGCTATCGATTGTCCAAACCTTCTTGATGACGATCGTCTTGAGTTCTGGGGCAGTGAAACCTGCTTGTTCTAGCAGTCTTGGCAGTTCGGCATAGGTGGCATCAAGGTTCTCGATTGTGCCATTGCCAACACGACGCTTTTCACCGAGATATTTTTTGACAACTTCTAAAACCTTGATTTTCCAAAGTTCTGTACTATGCCAAATGTCTTGATGACTGTAGGTGAGGGCGATACCACCGCCTTGAATTAGGCGATCGCTAGCAAGTTTCAGCACCTTGGGTTTATCAAACCAGTGATAGGCACGACCAATGGTGATCAGACGAAATTCTCCCAATTCTGCTGAGAGATTTTCCGCTTGCGTATTAACCCATCGGATATTGTCAATATTGTCCAGTTCGGCTTCTTGTTGGGCTTCCTTCAGCATTTCAGGATCGGGATCGAGTCCGATTACTTCCTGAAAATGTGGGCTGAGGGCGATCGCAATTAGTCCCGTGCCAGTGGCAAGATCGAGCAATCGCCCAGTTCCATCTAGTTGAAACTCGTTAATTAGTAATTGATAAAGATCATCGTTATAGCGGGGACGATATTGGCTGTAATACTTTGCCACACCTGCAAAGAGGGTGGGATCGTAAGTGGAATGAGTAGCAGTAAATGTCATGGTTTTGTACAAGTTTTTTAATTTGGATTAACCCCTCCCTAACCCTCCCCTTTATAAGGGGAGGGAATTAGATTTCTAGTTCTCCCCCTTTACAAGGCAGGGCTATTTCAAAAACTAGTTAATTGAAGGTAATAAGAGTAAATATGCTTTTAAATGTTTTCTTTATACTATTTGACTCAAAATAACTAAATTTAGCTAATTTCTCTGATCGGCGTTAGTGCTAATCAATGACTCAAA